>NZ_JASDCB010000005.1:0-110321 GCF_030408135.1 Pseudoalteromonas sp. APC 3691
TGTTCGCCTATCATTACCCCGCTTTTTAAGAACTGATTAATCAGCTTTAAAATACTACTGTCCGTCACTTTGCGTCTAACACTGCTAATTATCAAAGCATGATCAAGCAGGTCAAAACACTTCGACAAATCCATGTCTACGACCCAGTCGCGATGGTATTTACGGATAAATACACTCGCTTTACTGATAGCGTCATGACAGCTTCGTTTCGGCCTGTACCCATAACTCGATGGGTGAAAGTCGATGTCGAATATCGGTTGGAGTATGTTCAATAGTGTTTGTTGCACTATTCGGTCTCGAACTGCGGGGATACCTAGCATTCTGACACCGCCATCATCTTTGGGTATTTCCACCCGTTTGACAGGTTGTGCCCTATATTGCTTGGTTTGCAGCTCACCTTGCAGTTGTTTTAAGTTTGCTTCTAAATTCAGGGCAAATGCGCCTACGGACTGCCTATCTATTCCGGCCGCTCCTTTAGCTGCTTTCACTTTTTTGAATCCCTTGTACAGGTTATTAATGTCTAATAATTGTCCGTACAAGCTGTAGTAAACTGTCATTTTCTGCCTTTGCTTGCGGTATGTCTGCTCGTGTCATTCTACTTATCGCTGAATCTTCATGATGACATTAGGTGTGCTAGCCTTTTTTTTGGCAATCTGCCTAAGTGGTCAGCCATTACTCCATTGCTCGCCCTTCAATTCTCAGCGTCTACATTCCTGCTTGGCCGTCATGTCTTGGCTATTTCCGTCGAAATACTTGTGAGCCAATAAACAAAAGTCTTCGTCTTTCATACGCTTAAAGAATACTTCCCCCCTTCGCAATCAATTAAAGCTTTTGGCTAAAATTGACCCCATCAAACATAATGTTGATGGTCGGCTTGGTTTTCCCCTCCACACCATTACTGGCTTTCATCGGCCTAGCCTTACTCACTACTACGGGTTCATCTGCCACCTCACACCGACACTAAATCTTGGCTTTCACCTTGTATTTAGGCCACTTACTCTCATTAAGTTTAGATGCCAGGCTTCCCCAGTTACTGCACTGGCTCCCTGTTAGAAATCCCACCCTCAAGCACAGTATTGGTCTGACTAAGTATAGGGCGTTGCGCTATTTTGCACGCTGACCCACCAATACTGCCGAAACAGGTTACGGTTAGTTGTGTACCTCTAACTTCTTATGGCTTCCTTCAGACCCCACCGTTGGCCAGTGACGCCCTTGCCATTCAGATTATCTTCCCCTTAGTCAGGGTGATAAGGCATCTTTCAGCCTATCGGGTTTGCCAGCTTCGCTGGGCAAACAAAAAATGAGCCACTTGGGCTCATTTTATAACTTTGAATACTTTATTAGTTAAGTATTATTCGTCATCATCTAAATCTAATTGCTGACGTTGAGCAGGTCGAGCTAAAATCTCTACATAGAAAGAGGTCAAACCTTGCTTTTCAATTTCGCCAATTTGGTTACTTAATTCAGCAACGTGCACAACTTGCGCATCTTCAGCTGTGTTACCAAACTTACAGTCAAATGCCCAATAGTCAGCATCTTCAGGTAGCGTTTTATTACGCTCTCTTTTCAAATATTTTTTCACTTCGTGCTTTGCAGCATCAACCATACGAGGGTATTTGATTTTCTCGTGATTTAGCGTGAATGTTTTCTTCATTACGTTCCTAATTACCTTGGTTTAATGATAATGGCATTTCATGTCATACCATTTGACGCCATTATAGCAATTGCATTTAATTTTTGGATGCTTTTTTTTCATTAAATCAATTATTAGCAAATATATAAAGCAGACCCGTTATAAAGCATATATTAACTGATGATTATTACAATCATATATCACACCGCAATAAGCTGAAGTGGTTGATGTATTGCATCACTATTTAGGCTGTCGTAAAAAGCAACTGCATTTATAGGGGGATTCGCTAATTGTGTTTGTTCGCTTTTAATTCTTCTTCTGACAGCAAGCTCACAGTTATCTATTATATTAAGTGGAATATGCTTATCATCATTTCTAATCGCAAGTGGTTCAGGGCTTAAGCATTGCCTTAACTTAATACTTGTCATACCACAGCGCTCCCCTTCTTGAGATATTAATGAGGCATTAAACTGTCCAACCAACATATTGTATTCATCAGGGGCTAAAAGTTGCTTTGTACCTGCGCCAAATTGCTTTCTTAATGCCTCTTCTTCTATAACTAAATTATCTATTTCAGTTTTTGGTAAATGAAATTGGCTAAAGTCGAGTGCGTCATGTGACAGCATCGCTAATAATAGAGAAAATTCGCCACGGCGATTTTCATGCACACTATTATTGAGCCTACTGTTTAACTGACTCTCTGTGATTAACAAATCATCTATTTGCATAGTCTTTAGTCGATTGTGGTAACTGATAGATATTTATCGGCTTTATTTCAATTTTCTTTAGCTTTTTTCTTTACTTAAATACGCAATTTGCTATTATCAGCGCCGTTGCATTGGAGGGGTTCCCGAGCGGCCAAAGGGATCAGACTGTAAATCTGACGGCTCAGCCTTCGCTGGTTCGAATCCAGCTCCCTCCACCACTTTTCTTACCGCTAAGTTAAGTGGGGCCAAATGCAATAAAATTAGTGTGGAGGGGTTCCCGAGCGGCCAAAGGGATCAGACTGTAAATCTGACGGCTCAGCCTTCGCTGGTTCGAATCCAGCTCCCTCCACCACTTCTCTACTATTCCTATATTCCTATATTCCTATATTCCTATATTCCTATATTCCTATATTCCTATATTCCTATATTCCTATATTCAGGTTAACTTCAAAACACCCATTGTAAACTCATACTGTTTTTCTTTAGCCATGTTGATGATGCTTTATAATTAGGAAAAAAATGCTTAACGTGTTGCCAAAAAGCTTTGCTGTGGTTTAAGTGACGTAAATGCGCTAACTCGTGGACAATCACATAATCAATAGCATGATAAGGCGCTCCGATTAAGTGCAAATTAAATGTTAGCTCTCGCTTACTATTACAACTTCCCCACTTTCGCTTATAAATAGCTACTTTTAGACTCGTAGGTAATTCTTCACCCATTTGTGCGCAGAAGTACGCTAAACGCATTTCTATATATGCAGTTAGTTGCTCTTTTAAATATTCTTCAAGAAGTTGCTGATATTTTTGCGAAGTATTTTTAACGCGCGAAGAGTGCGTAATAAGCAAGCTGTCGTTACTGTTTATTACTTCGGACTTAGTACCTTGCTTAAACTCTATGTTTTCAATGCTATCAAAGATTAAAATTTGTTTGTCTTTGAGCGGGCTTTGTCTGCTATCAGCAATATTGTGCTGTTTAGTTAATTGAGCATTTACCCACACCTGCTTATCAAAAAGCCATTCTTGAATGTGTTTATTACTAACAAACTGAGGGGCATATACAGTCACCTTCTTGTTATGTACTTTAATGGCAACCGTTTTACGTTTTATACTTTTCTTTAACTGATATTCAAACACTTTCATACTCATTAATGATATTGCTACGAGAAAATTCACCAGCAATTAATAAAACCAAATAAAGTGTAATTTTCGCTTAGTTAAGCCAATTCATTAGTTTTATTAAGGTTACTCGATAGAAACTTAAATATGACCATATAAATCTAACTTAGTCCTGTGACAGGCAATACATTAGAATAAAAAACACCAACTAAAAAACTAATGCCTGATAAATAAAAGAAAACTAAAAGTAATAAATTCGTTATTTTAATCACTTCATTGAATTAACAGTTTATTTATTAATTAATTAGATTAAACTTGATAAATAAAGATTATATTTTGAGCCATTATGTTATCAGCTTTTTTTATCACAGACCAAGATCCTAGCTTAATCATTAATGGCGTTTACGATCCTCTATTAGTTTCAATGTCATTGCTAATTGCTATTTTTGCAGCCTTTTTCACCATTCGGCTTATAGAGCTCGCAAAAGAAACTCAATTTCCTAGCTACCAACGTTTAGCAAATGTGACCGCTGCTACTGTTTTTTCGGCTGGTATTTGGAGTATGCACTTTATTGGTATGCTTGCCTTTTCACTGTGTACTAATATTGATTATGATCCAACAATCACTCTCCTTTCTTTTATACCAGCATTTATAGCATGTCAGTACGCTGTATCAATGCTAGTAAATAGTAAAGGGAATCTAAAAGTATTGTCGATTTGCTCCGTGTTACTAGGAGCTGGCATTGGCACTATGCATTATAGCGGCATGGCTGCAATGGATCTTGCTCCTTTACTTAGATATGATCCATTGATATTTTCGTTATCAATCATTGTTGCTATAGCCCTCTCCTTTATAGCCCTTTACAGTCGCTTTAATCTTGAGCGTTTTTTACCCTCTTTATCACCTCTTCAAAATAACTCAATTAGCGCTGTTATTTTAGGGTGTGCTGTTGCTGGTATGCACTATATGGGTATGGCCGCTACACGTTTTGTAGCTACATCGCCACTAATCTATGATGATGCTAATGCAACCGCAGGACTAACTTTTATCGCCATTGCAGTCGCCACAGCAACTATCGCGATTACAAGCGTGGTTGGTGTAATAAATGGTATGGTTCGCTATCGCATGCTACTTGAGGAGAAGTCGGCAAAAGAATCCCGTCTAAATGCTATTTTAGGTACCGCTATAGATGGCATTGTTACCATTGATCATGCTGGTATTATTTTAAGTTTTAATGAAGCCGCAAGTAAAATTTTTGGCTGGCAAGAAAACCAAGTTCAAGGCAAAAACGTAAAAATGCTAATGGACGATAACATTGCCAAGCACCACGACGAATACCTCTTAAATGCTCACAATGTTGATCTAGGTAAAATAATAGGCATAAACCGTGATGTATATGCAAAACACATGAACGGACATGTTTTTCCTATTCGCTTAGGTATAGGCGAAGTAAATCAGCCGGGCCATAACCCTTTATATGTTGGCTTTATCACCGACTTGACCGAACAACGCGCTTTGCAGCAAAGTTTAGAAGAGAAAGAACAAAAATACCGCTCTCTTATCGATAACATGCCCGGAGTCGCGTTTAGATGCAAGTTTGATGACAACTGGACTATGTTATTTATTAGTCCAAATATAATTGAGCTTACAGGGTATAACCCAAATGAGTTTACAGAGCATTGTATCGAGTTTAATGACTTGGTCTTGAAATCAGATCAAAAACAAATAGTTGATGAAGTCACTAAAGCTGTTGATGCAAAGTCTCAATATTCTATTGAATACCGAATTAGACACAGAAATGGCAAAATTTTGTGGTTGTTAGATAAAGGGAGTATCGACTTTGATGCTCAAGGCAACCCAAAGTGGATTGATGGTGTTTTAGTCGATATTACTGAACGCAAAGAATATGAAGAAAAACTTGAGCAAGCTAAATTTAAAGCTGAAGAAGCTGCTCATGCAAAGCAATCTTTTATGGCTAATATGAGCCATGAAATACGCACCCCAATGAATTCTATAATAGGTTTTAGCGATCTATTAATGGACACCCCACTTGATCAAGAACAACAAAAGCACTTGGTTACCGTAAATAATGCAGCGCGTTCATTGCTAAGATTGTTAAATGAAATTCTTGATTCTGCAAAACTAGAACGCGGTAAGCTCACCATTGAGCCAGTCCACTTTAGCTTAAAACCAGTGATAGACAGTATTATTTCTACTTTTTGGCTAGAAGCTAAAAAGAAAGATTTAGAACTTAAACTCCATATTAAAGAATCAGTAAGTTCTACGTACTACGGCGACCCAGATCGACTCAGACAAGTACTCACTAATCTAATTGGTAACGCGATTAAGTTCACCGAAGAAGGCTCTGTTACGGTCACCGTTGGCATGACACAAAATCAGCATCTGTTTTTTGAAGTGCAAGATACCGGAATTGGTATTGCAAAAGATCGTATTCAAGCTGTATTTCAACCTTTTGAACAAGCCGATGGCACTACTACTCGCCGCTTTGGTGGTACAGGCCTTGGTACAACCATAAGTAAACAACTTGTAGAGCTTATGGGCGGAACAATAAACTTAGTAAGTGAGCTAGGTAAAGGCACCTGTTTTTACTTTTCATTGCCGCTTACTTTAGGTGACGAATCTAAAATAGATTATTTTGATGGTCTACACACCCAACTGCCTGCACTTAGAGTGCTAGTAGTTGATGATATAGAGCAAAATACAGAACTACTGTCTTTGCTTCTGTCACGCGATCAGCATTCAGTTACCAAAGCGTCAAACGGACTTGAAGCGATTAAAGTATTTGAAGAGCAATACTTTGATGTCATATTAATGGATATACATATGCCATTGTGTGATGGCATACAAGCAGCACAAAAAATAAGAGCAATAGAAAACCAAAGGCAGCTTAAGTACACGCCAATTATCGCGCTCACAGCAAGCGTATTACAGCAAGATAAGCTTACGGCTAAAAAAGCAGGCATGAATGGCTTTGCCAATAAACCCGTCGATATAAATCAGCTTAACCAAGAAATAGCGCAAGTGCTGGGGCTTGGTATTGCAAAAGAAATGGTTATATCGCAAAGCGATCCTAAAGCGCAGCATATAGATTTTGAAAAAGGATTAGCACTTTGGGGTTCTAAGTGTAAGCAACTTACAGAGATTACTAAGTTTGTTAGTGATAGTGATAAGCGGTTTGAGAGATTATTTAATGATAAACTATCAAACATAAAAGATGTCGATAGCCTCATTCACACACTCAAAGGTGTTGCTGGTAACTTAGGGCTAACAACGTTAATGAAGTTATTAACCGATTTAGAGCACAAGCAAAGTGATGCTAAAGTTATTAGTCTTTTAGACGATATCAAAAACGAACTACTTATTATAACGCAACTGCTGTCATCAAATACTTGCGATGAGCCAAATAGCAAGCCTGAAGATAATAGCTCAGACACTCTATCAATAGATGAGATTAAGCAATTGTGTGAAACACTTCATCAAGATGCGCAAAACGCAGAATTAAATGATGAACTACTCGCAAAGTTGCAACGCGGCGCACCTTCTACTTTTCAAAATGAAGTTGATGATATAGCCGAAGCCTTTGATGAATTTGATTTTGATAAAGCACACGTAATACTAGAAACCTTAATTGAAAAACTAACAAACAATGAGTATTAATTAATGGATTTTACGACAGATAGGCCACGGGTATTAATTGTTGACGATGAGCCTGCAAATCTAAAAGTAATGCGCGAAGTGTTAGGTAATCAATATCGTATGTCGTTTGCTAAATCGGGTGATGCCGCACTAGCACTACTTGAAAAAGAGCTACCTAAGCTAATTTTGCTCGACATAATGATGCCAGATATGAATGGCTTTGAAGTGTGCCAAATAGTTAAGAGAAATCCTAAAACATCACACATCCCAATTATTTTTGTGACTGCGCTTGGCGATGAAAGCGATGAATACAAAGGTTTTGAGTTAGGCGCAGTAGATTATATTACTAAACCAATAAGCCCTGCCATTGTAAGAGCAAGGGTTAATACTCACTTGTCGCTAGTACAAGCAGAGCAATTAAAGCAAGCTCATGTAGATTTAGTAGAACGTCTAGGCCGTGCAGCGGAATATAAAGACACCGACACGGGTGAACATATAGTGCGCATGAGCCAATACAGTAAAGTATTAGCGTTAGCACTAGGTATGGATGAACAACGAGCAGAACTTTTACGTCAAGCTGCCCCAATGCACGATGTAGGAAAAATAGGTATCCCTGACGCTATCCTACTCAAACCTGGAAAGTTAACCTCTGAAGAGTTTGATCATATGAAAGAACACGCCACCATTGGCGCGCAAATTTTAGCAAACTCATCATCTCCTTTACTACAACTTGCGCATACACTTGCAATTGAACACCACGAAAAATGGGATGGCTCAGGCTATCCTAACGGGATCAAAGGCGAAGAAATATCAGTTGAAGGTAGAATTGTTGCTATAGCTGACGTATTTGATGCACTTACCTCAAAACGCCCTTACAAAGAGGCTTGGAGCGTAGAGAAAACAGTTTTGCACATGCAAGAGCAAGCAGGAACTCATTTCGATCCCGCTCTAATCGAGCTATTAGTAAAAAACTTAGACGATATTATTGCTATAAAAAATGCAAATCAAGAAAGCTAATTCTTTTTAGCACTGTGAGAGCCAAGCTCAACATTTGGGTAACAAGATTTTATATAACGATAGTCATGTGACGTAATTTCATGGCTATTGCCACTTTCATCTTTAAAGTACATAGAAAACGTTACACCATGATCTGCTAAAACTACTTTTATATTTAAACTCTCAAGATGAATACGCCATTGAATAAATTGATCCCCTGAGGCCAAAAATGCAATCCCTTTACTGCGCCCCTCTCCTTCAAACAATGCTAAACGAGTGGTTGAACAAGCATCTTCAAGCGTTAAAGGGCCTCGCCCATCCTCATCCCAAAAGGCAAGCTCTGGCACTACGCTAAAACCTAAAACCCGTTCATACCACTTAACGGCATTAGCTAAGTTATCAACATTTAAATGGCAATGATCAATGCCAGATAATTTCGGTATGCTTGTATTATTCACATTACTCACCAATTTCTGACTTTAATTGCTCTAAAAACTCATGCATATACCTTGTTCGTCTATTCGCCTCTGCTTTAGCTGATGGGGTATTCATACTATCGGCAATATGTAATAACTTTATGAAAAAATGATCAAGCGTGTATGTTTTATCATCAGCCTCGCGTTCAACACAAAAAGGGTCATTTGGGTTATATAATAACCGAGAAATTGAGCCACCAACTTTCATGCATCGGCTAACGCCAATAGCGCCCAACGCATCCATTCTGTCGGCATCTTGTACTATTTGCGCTTCAACTGTTTTAATTTTTATATTTGCGCTGAAGCTATGCGCTGCAATTGCATGATGAATCTCATCAAAAAGTGACTCGTCATAATTAATCGATTTTAAAAACTCCAATGCCTTATCAGCTGCCATAGTAGAGGCTTTTGCACGATCAGGGTGGTTTTTAGCCACCGCCACACAGTCGTGCATCCACGCTGCAGGTAATACTACTGACATGTTTGCCTGCTCCGCATTACATAACTGTATTGCAACACGCACCACTCGCTCTATATGAGTAATGTCATGAGCAACATCAGCATGCACTAAAGAGGCGATAAACCCTCTACATTGTGAGTTAAGTATTTCTAAATCAGGGCTTAAAGCGACGTCAGACAAAGTTAGGTTCCAAAAAGCTAATTAATCAATGAATTATCCGTACTTTACCGTGCTTTATGCCCCCCTTGCAAAACATTCATTGTATGTTGCTCCTTGCTTGACTAAAATACAGCGCTTATTTATTACTACTGAGAAGCCTTATGTCATCTGCCGTTTACCTACAAGCTGGTCGCGATAAATCATTAAAAAGAAAACACCCTTGGTTATTTTCAAAAGCCATCAAAAAAATTAAAGGTAAACCTGGATTAGGCGACACAGTAACGATTCACGACAGCGAAGGTAAGTTTTTAGCAACTGCTGCGTATAGCCCTCACTCACAAATTCGTGCACGTGTTTGGAGCTTTGACGAAAAAGAAGTCATCGATCAACACTTTTTTGAACGCCGTTTACGTCGCTCATTAGAAGCCCGTAGCCAAGTTATTGAAGAAGGCGGATTAACAGGGTTTCGCTTATGTGCTGCTGAGTCTGATTACTTACCAGGCGTTACAATCGATAAGTTTGATAACGTATTAGTGTGTCAGCTACTAAGTGCGGGTGCCGAGCGTCATAAAGGCGAGATTGTTGGCGCGTTGATGTCTATTTTCCCGGGTTCTAGCATATACGAACGTTCAGATGTAGAAGTACGTACTAAAGAAGGCTTAGAGCCAATAAAAGGCGCTCTTTGGGGTAATGAACCAACACAGCCAGTACTTATTAATGAAAACGGTTTTAAAATTGAAGTCGATATAATCGACGGACATAAAACGGGCTTTTATTTAGACCAACGCGATAGCCGTGCCGCACTTGAGCGTTTTTCAAAGGGTAAAACGGTACTTAACTGTTTTAGTTATACAGGTACATTTTCGTTGTACGCTTTGCGTGGTGGATGTGAGCATGTAACTAACGTAGACGTATCTCAGCCAGCGCTTGATACTGCAAAACGTAATGTTGAGCATAATAACTTAGATTTAGATAAAGTGAGCTTTGTTAAGCAGGATGTATTTAAGTTACTACGCCAATACCGCGACGAAGGCAAACAGTTTGATACCATCGTAATGGACCCACCAAAGTTTGCTGATAATAAAGCGCAGCTAACAGGTGCGTGCCGTGGTTATAAAGATATCAACATGATAGCCATGCAAATACTAAAACCAGGCGGAACACTACTAACATTCTCATGTTCTGGTTTAATGGAACAAAACTTGTTTCAAAAAGTAGTCGCCGATGCAGCTCTTGATGCAGGTAAAGACCTACTTATAATGGAGCGATTAAACCAGGCAGCTGATCACCCAATTGCTGGCAGCTACCCTGAAGGCTTTTACTTAAAAGGCTTAATCTGTAAGGTTTTTTAATATCTACTATTGAGTTTAACTGAATTCGATTTAGTTAAACTGAATGATTTCAAGACCTGCTGTTACCGTGCCATCATCTTCTTTGCTGGCACGTATTACTTTTGCTGTTGCATTTAAAGGCGCAATACTTGGATGAGTCGAATCAATGTTCACCGTCAGTAAGGTATTAGGTTCAAGCAATTCATCTAAATGAATTGATAAACCTGTTGCACTTAAATCCACGCACTCTGCGGCAAAACTTAAACCCGCTATTGGTTCTATCGTTGTTAAATTTGCAGGAGTGTTAATCTGCATGCGTCTAAAATTTCGCTTATCATCAGTAAACATATGTTACCTCTAAACAACCGTGTTAATTTCTTCCAACAAAGCACCCACTGAAAATGGCTTTACAACATACGCGTTACAACCAGCATCAAACCCTGCTTGTTTTTCAGATGGGGACTCTAGGCCCGATACCATAACAACAGGAATATTTTTTGTTTCAGGTGTGTGCTTTAGCATTCGGCATGTATCATAACCATCAAGACCAGGCATACAAACATCAAGCAAAATTATATCTGGCGGACTCGCAATTGCTGACGCAAGGCAGCTTTGCCCTGAATCTGCGTAACTAACATCAAATTTCGACGCTAGTGCGGCTTTGAGCATTTCAAAATTAAAATACTCGTCATCTACCACTAAAAGTCGCTTTGTTTTATGTTCAATCGATGAGGACATAACTATGTCGCTTCCTTTTCAAAACAAAAATAAATCCTTCTATTAAGGTACTAAGCTTAATAGAAAATGCAAGTTTTATTCTATCTCTTTTATCGCATTAAGTACCCGCTTGGCTGAAATTGGGTAAGGCGTTCCTAGTGTTTGAGCAAATAGCGACACTCTAAGCTCCTGTTGCATCCAGAAAATAGCGGTTACCTCTTGTGGTATAGGTAACCCTTTAGGCGTTTTATTAACTACTTTTTTATACTCTTGCGCAACTTTATCTAGCTCTAGTACGCATAACCTATCACGATTTGGATCCACAGGCAGCTTTTCTAAACGTTTTTGAATCGCTTTTAAATAACGAATTAAATCCGCTATTTTATCTGCGCCATGCGCGCTCACAAAACCTTTAAATATAAGTGACTCAAGCTGTGACTTAATATCGCCGTGCGCAGTTATCATGGTTAAATCAACGCGCCTTTTCATTTTTTTATGCAGGGCATGAGCAATACTTAATACTTGCTCAACTTGCGTTGCAATCGATACAACGGCATCGCCCAGCTCACCGCGTATTTGCTCTTTTACTGTTTCAAATGCTTTTTCGTCGCGTATATCACCGTGTTTTACTAATAAGCTATCAACACCTGCGGCAATACAGTCATCAATTAAATCAGCTATTTTACCAAATGGGTTAAAGTACAAACCCAGCTTTGCCTTATTCGGTAAGTTTTGTTGTAAGTACTTAATTGGCGATGGCACATTTAATAGTACTAAACGGCGCAAACCTTGTTGATGTGCTTGCTGCGCTTTTGCTTCGCTATCAAAAAGCTCCACTGCAGCGGCTGATTTTTTATCCACCAGCGCAGGGTATGCTTTTATCTCATATTGACCTTGCTTTTTAACGTATGAAGCGGGTAACTCACCAAAATCCCATTGTGTTAGGTCTGACTTTTCAATGCCTTTATCGGCTACTTTAGACAGTGTTTCGGTTACTTCACCTTGCAGCTCTGCTTTGAGCTTGGCTAAATCAAGTCCTCGTGCAAGTAACTTATCGTGTTCATCACGTACTTCAAACTGTAATCGTAAATGCGGTGCTAATGCACTTAAATCCCATGCCTCGGGATCAACCCTCACACCTGTCATTCTCAATAAACGCGTCGTTAATGCATCAATTAAGCTCCCTTGCATTGGCTCAATAGCTGCCAGCACTGCATCAGCATAGTTTGGTGCTGGCACAAAATTACGACGAAGCGATTTAGGCAATGACTTTATAAGCCCACTTATTAGCTCATGCCTAAATGCTGGTATGTGCCAGTCAAAACCACTTTCTTGCACTTGATTCAACAGCGCGACCGGTATTTGTACCGCAACGCCATCAACTGCTTGGCCTGGATCGAAATGATAAGCAAGCGGCAATATAATATTGTCTTGCTGCCATGTGTCAGGGTAGTCAAACTCAGTGATATTACTTGCACCATGCTGCATTAGCTCTTCACGAGTCATGTGTAGGTAATGCTTATTTTGTTGTTTTTGTGTTTTATACCATTTTAAAAATGCAGCGCGGTTATTAATTTCTTTGGGTATTTTTTTATCGTAAAACTCAAATAACGTTTGCTCATCAACTAAAATATCACGACGACGTGACTTATTTTCCAGAACTTGAATATCTTCTATTAGCTCACGGTTAAACGCTAAAAAGCCCTCGTTTAAGCCCAGTTCTTGCTCAACTAATGCAGTGCGCACAAAAAGCTCTCGACTCACTTTTGGGTCTATGTTGCTATAAACACAGCGGCGTTTATTTACAACAAGTAAGCCGTATAAAGTTTGCTGTTCAAACGCGATTACCGCACCTAGTTTTTTCTCCCAATGTGGTTCAGTGTAACTACGTTTTACTAAGTGCTGTGCTAATGGTTCTACCCAGTTAATGTCTATCTTTGCATTTGTGCGGGCATATAACTTACTGGTCTCTACCAACTCCGCTGACATGATCCATTTAGGGCTCTTTTTAAATAAACCTGAACCCGGAAAAATATGAAACTGACTATTACGTGCGCCTTTGTATATTTGTTTTTCATCTTTAAAGCCAATATGGCTTAGCATCCCGCTTAACAACGCTTTGTGAACAAGTTCGCCATCAGCCGCTTGGCTGGTTGCTTTCATGCCCATTTCGTTACACACAGTACTTATTTGATAAACAATATCTTGCCATTCACGCAGGCGCATATAGGCTAAGAAATCTTTTTGACACAACTTTCTAAATTGGCTATTAGTCAGCTCGCTTTGCTGCTCTTCTAGGTAATTCCATAAGTTTAAAAAAGCGATAAAATCAGAATCTGGATCATCAAAACGACCATGTTTTTCATTGGCAGCAGCACGTTTTTCTTGTGGACGTTCACGTGGGTCTTGAATAGACAACGCCGCCACAATAATAATCACTTCACGCAATACGCCAAGTTTATGGGCTGTTAGCACCATTTTTGCTAAACGTGGGTCAACGGGTAATCGACTAAGCTCCCTGCCCGATTGAGTTAGGCTGGTTTTACTATCGCGTTTAGCTGGTTTTACCGCTTGTAGCTCTTCAAGCAATGTTAGGCCATCATTAATATTGCGGCTATCTGGCGCTTGTACAAACGGAAATTGCGCCATATCACCAAGCCCTAGCGCCAACATTTGTAAAATAACAGATGCAAGATTAGTACGTAGTATTTCAGGGTCGGTAAACTCTGGGCGCGATAAAAAATCATCCTCAGAGTACAACCTAATACAAATACCCGCTTCAACACGTCCACAACGACCCATACGCTGATTAGCACTTGCTTGCGATATAGGCTCTATTGGTAAGCGCTGTACTTTTGTACGATAGCTGTAGCGACTTATACGCGCAGTACCTGGGTCTATTACATAACGAATACCCGGCACGGTGAGTGACGTTTCGGCTACGTTAGTCGATAAAATAATATGACGACGAGAATGCGGCGCAAATATACGGTTTTGCTCTGCGTTAGATAAACGCGAGTAAAGTGGCAATACATCGGTGTGTTTTAAATTACGCTTGCTAAGTGCATCTGCGGTATCGCGTATTTCACGCTCACCATTTAAAAATATGAGAATATCGCCAGGGCCTTCAGCGCACAGCTCATCAACGGCATCAAAAATACCTTGTAGCTGATCGCCCTCCGCTTCCATATCATCTTTATTAATATCAGTAATAGGGTTGTAGCGCACATCAACAGGGAAAGTACGACCCGATACTTCTATAATGGGCGCATCATCAAAGTGCTTTGAAAAGCGCTCAGGATCAATAGTCGCTGAGGTAATTATTATTTTTAAATCAGGGCGTTTTGGAAGCAGGTTTTTTAAGTAACCTAAAATAAAATCAATATTTAAACTACGCTCATGCGCTTCATCAATAATAATCGTGTCGTATTGATTTAAAAAACGGTCTTGCTGAATTTCAGCCAGCAAAATACCGTCAGTCATTAATTTAATATACGTATTATTAGATACCTGATCGCTAAAACGAATTTTAAAGCCAACTTGCTGGCCAAGTTCACACTTCATTTCTTCAGCAATACGATTAGCCACAGTACGCGCTGCTAATCGACGTGGTTGCGTATGACCAATTAAACCATCAACACCGCGACCAAGCTCTAAACACATTTTAGGTATTTGCGTTGTTTTACCTGAGCCCGTCTCACCGGCAATAATAACCACTTGGTTATTTGCAATGGCGTCTTTAATTAATTCCTTTTTTTGACTTACCGGCAATTGCTCAGGGTAAGTCACTTTAGGGAGGCCAGCTAAGCGTTTATCGCGTAATTCTTGGCTACGGGTTATATCAGCCGCTATTTTTTCAAGCGCGTTGGCATGCTTGTTTTCATCCGTTATTTTTTTTACGCCATGTAAGCGTTTTTTGAAAATGAATTGATCTTTTTTTAAGCACGTTTTTAGCTCGCCAAACAACTGACCTAGGTTTACCACCCGCATACCTTATAAAATTAGTTAAAGAGCCGTAATTGTATCAAATTAAACGGCTGGGGTTAATCCTACAAAATGCATAACGCGGGGTTGTTTGTTATATAAACGCTGCTATTGAACTAAACTGTGAATAATAAATTTATTTTAAACAATTATTTTCAGGGCTAACTACATTGAATAAATTAAATGACGTTGACTTATTCGTCACTAAAAATGCCCACGTAGGTCGCTTGCGTATTCGATTTACTTGCCCGATACATGCCAGAGGTATTAAACGGTAAGCTAATATTACCCTTTGCATCAATAATAATTACGCCGCCAGTGCCGCCAATAGGCTTAAGCACACCGTTTATAACTTCATCCCCTGCCTCAGCAATGGTTTTACCTTGGTACTTAACTCGCGCACATATATCGCTCGCTACATTATAGCGAATAAAGTATTCACCATGCCCTGTTGCCGATACCGCGCACGATTCATTTTCAGCAAATGTTCCGGCCCCAATTACCGGCGCATCCCCCACACGACCATAACGTTTTGCGGTCATACCACCTGTTGATGTACCTGCCGCTAAATTACCATTTTTATCAAGCGCCACTGCGCCAACCGTGCCCATTTTGTAAGAGTTAGGTAATGCTTTGTGCGCGGCTTGGTACTCTTTACTGGTTGCTTTGGCTTTATCTAATTTTTGTTTTGCTTTTAAAAGCGCTTTGTAGCGAGGCTCGGTATCAAATAAGTTATTTTCGACAAGCTCAACACCTTGCTCTTTAGCAAACTCTTCAGCGCCTTGCCCACTAAGCATTACATGTACAGAGTTATCCATTACCAAACGTGCTAAGTTAATTGGGCTCTCAATATGCTTTACACCCGCAACTGCGCCTGCTTCACGGTTTCGACCATCCATTATAGATGCATCAAGTTCATGCCCGCCATCGTAGGTGTATACCGCTCCACGCCCTGCATTAAAATAAGGGGATTGCTCTAATACTGCAATTGCTGCAATTACCGCATCTAAGCTTTCGCCGCCTTGGTGTAATACTTTATAACCTGTCTCTACTGCTTGCGTTAATTTTGCACGATACTCTTTTTCTTGAGCGGGTGTAAATCGTGCTTTTTCAATTGTCCCTGCCCCACCATGAATCGCAATGGCAAAAGGAGTCTCTGCAGCTACTGCGCTATTACTTAAAGCAACAAAGCTGCTCGCAAAAATCGCTAATAATGGTGTTTTCATGATGAGTTCTTTTATGGGGAAGTTATAAACTAATGTGAATGGTTACGGACTTAATTTCAACTAAAGTGAGTTTAATGGCATAAAAAAAGCGCCTTAAGGCGCTTTTTAAAATTTTACGTGTTTGTAATTAAGCTTGTTTAGCTTTTAAACGCGCTAAACGTGCTACTTGGTGAGTAGACGTTAAGAACGAGTAAATTGGTGCTAAGTAACCACGTTTACGAAGCTCTAAGAAATCAGCATCGCTTAACTCGTTTAGTTTTTTCTCATCGATAAGGTAAATACCGTTGATGTCTTTTTTCTCGCCTTTAATGTCTACTGTTAGCGTTTGCGCAATTAGTAGCTCTTTATCAGCTAGGAATTTAGTGAACGCTTCAGTTACTTGAGAAAACTCAATAAATGATACTAGCGCTTCTTTACGACGTTTTAGGTAATCTGTTTCTTCGCCGTTTTCAAATAATGCATTACCTTCTTCTTCACCAACAAGCGCACTTGCTTCGTCAATTACGATACCGTATTGATCTTGATCTGGGTGTTTAACTAAACCCAGTGGGTAACGAGTAGATGCCATAGGTGCAAATGCTGCAGTCCATTTACCATCTTCTACAAAAAGGTTTTCGCCTGGCTCTAAGCCAAACATAGCAACTGCTTGAAAAGTGCCGGTTTCGTTATTTTTAACGAATGACATTGGAAACTCGTTTGCTACACGTGCAAACTCATGTGCAACTACTGGCACTAAGTGTTGAGTTTTCATGAATTCTACATTGATGCCGTTTTGAATTTTAGTGTTGGCATGTTTTTCGTTGTGTAAAGGCTGTACTTGTTGCTCCGCCATGTTACTGCTCCGTTTATTTTAATTTATATGTTTCATTGTTAATGCCTTTAGGCTAATGCTTTTGAGCTAAAAAAGGAAGGGAAACTTTTATGACAACAAACATGAAAGAATAAAATTTAACTAAATCTGAACGTTGCTAAAAAACATACAGCTCAAACTCATAAATTTTGTTCAAAAACAACACACTTCATGGTTAATTTTAATACAAATCAAAGTTATTCATTAACATTGGTTAACAGTTCAAAGCTATTTTTTTGCAGTGTTTAGGCTTAAATTTAAGCAAATAAAAAAGGCCGCTTATATAAGCGGCCTTTAAAAGTTAAATTGGCATCTAAATTAAGGCGCCCAATATACTTCAATATTTATATTTGGGTGATTAAGCACAGCGCGAAGTGGCATGTCATTAACATCGCCGCCCGCTTTTGCTTGCTTATAAACAGCGAGTTTTTCTTCACCGCTAATTAAAAGCTTAACCACTTTAGACTGCGCAATGGCATTTAACGTAAGCGTCATTCGCTCAGTAATACTACCCGTCACATCACTTTGTATCGCATTAATTGCACATACTGTTTGCTCAGTTGTTAAACCGTGCTCTAAACCTTCTGCATTTGGGAATAACGATGCAGTGTGACCGTCTGGGCCCATGCCTAGAATAGTTACATCGTATGGCGCTTTTAAAGCACTGTAAGCGGCTTCACACACTTCACTGCCTTGCTGCGCGGTTGCAGCATCGTTTTTCATGGTTATAAAGTTTGCAGCACTGCCAAAATTTTGTAATAACGTGCTTTTAATAAAAGCTTCGTTACTTTTTTCATGGCTTGAGTCTACCCAGCGTTCATCAACCATAGCAACATCAACATGTTGCCAGTCTAAATCAAGCGTTGATAAATGCTTATACGCGGGTGCAGGAGAAGAGCCGCCTGATACCATGAGTACAGCACGGCCATCGTTTTTAATACCATCACGTAGTGATTGCTCAAGCGTTGCAGAAAGCTCAGCTGTTAACGCGTCTTTATCGTCAAAAAACTTTTCAACTAGTGTTGCCATGCTTATACCTTATCGCCTGTGTTAAACCACACGTGGCTTTTTTCTGCCAATAATTCATCAGCATCTTCAGGACCCCAGCTACCAGCTCGGTAAAGCGCAGGTTTGCCCTTGTCTTGCCATCTATCAATAATTGGATCAATCCATTTCCACGCTTGACGAACTTCATCACGGTGAATAAATAACGACGGGTTATCAGCAGCAGCATCAAGCATTAAACGCTTGTACGCATCTGAGTGGAAACCATTGCTGTAAGCTTGTGAAAGCTCAATATTCATTGTTACTGGCTCAAGTTGCATTTGAAGATTATCAAGGCGCTTAGACATAAGCGTTAGTTGAATTGTTTCCTCTGGCTGCAAACGAATAACAAGACGATTTGGCTCGATATTACCCACGTTATCTTCGTAGATATTGTGAGATACTTTTTTGTATTCAACCACAATTTCTGCACAGCGCTTAGCCATACGTTTACCCGTACGAAGGTAAAATGGAACACCTGCCCAGCGCCAGTTATCGATATGCGCGCGAATAGCTACAAACGTTTCTGTTTTACTAGAACCTTCATTTAGCTCTTCTAAGTAACCCGGTACAATTTTACCGTTTAAGTCACCTGGTACGTATTGACCACGAACAATATTTTCATCAACATCACCATCTACAAGCGGGCGAAGTGCTTCTAATACTTTTAGTTTTTCGTTACGAATGCTGTTAGCGTTAAGCTTATTAGGCGACTCCATTGCAACTAAGCAAAGTAGTTGTAATAAGTGGTTTTGAACCATGTCACGAAGTGCACCGGCTTTATCATAAAAACCAGCGCGGCTTTCAAGGCCAACCGTTTCTGATAAGCTAATTTGAATGTTATCGATAGATTTAGCATCCCACATATTTTCAAACAATGAGTTTGAAAAGCGCAGCGCCATTAAGTTTTGTACTGTTTCTTTACCTAAGTAATGGTCAATACGGAAAATTTGCTCTTCGTTAAAAAACTCTGCAATTTTTCCATTAATTGCTTCAGCAGAATCACCGCAATAACCAATTGGCTTTTCAACAACAACGCGTGATGTAGGTGTAATTAAACCTTTAGTCGATAATATTTCACAACACGTGCCGTAAACAGCAGGCGGAAGTGATAGGTAAAACACGCGAGACTTAGTGCTTTCGTGCTCATCTAAAATGCCTTTTAGCACATCCCAGTTGTCGTCTGCTTCTGTAACATTACTTACCACTGGCACTAAAAAAGTAGAAAACGCTTTCCAATCTTTAGCGTTAAACTCACCTTTGCTTAAAAATTCTTGTAATGCTTTATGCGCTGTTTCTATGTATTCAGCACGTTTCGATTCTTCGCGCACTGTTGGTAGGATACGTGAGCCTTCAGGTAAGTTACCTTCTTGATATGCTCTGTACATTGCAGGTAGCAATTTGCGTAACGCAAGATCACCACCGCCCCCAAAAATTATAATATCAAAAGGATTAAGCATAGTTACTCTCTACGTTGTGATACCCAGTACATTTTGTAAATGCGCGGGTATGCCTATTTATTGCTAGATTAGATGGCTTTTATAGCTGTATTTAAATAAAAGCCTGCTGAATTGTTCTGTATCGATGATTTATTATTATTGTTTATCATTGCGCTTATTAAATGAGCCTTAGGGGCCCTGTATCTCCTCTCACAAAAATACAGACCCTAAGCACTCCAGCGCTACCCGTTCAAAGGTACTCGGTTTACTTACTTGCGTAAGCGAATTTTTTACTGCGTACGGTTTTGTTTGTAGTATGCCATTAAGCCGTTTGTAGAACTATCATGAGCGTGTTTCACGCTTTCATCAGTGAGTTCACTCTCAATTTTAGATGCTAAACCTTTACCCAGCTCTACACCCCATTGGTCAAACGAACATATTTCTAAAATAATGCCTTGGCAAAATATCTTATGCTCATACAGTGCAATTAAACGGCCCACTGTTTTAGCATCTACTGTATCTAATAGCATAGACGTTGTAGGACGATTGCCTTGATGAATTTTATGATTTAATAACTCATCAATCTCTGCTTGCGATTTACCCTTAGCGGTTAAATCAGCTGTAACTTGCGCTGCATCTACACCACTCATCATCGCTTCTGTTTGTGCAAAGAAGTTCGATAATAAAATATCGTGATGCTTATCAACATTCACTTGTGGCTTAACTGATGCAATAAAATCTGCAGGTACAATTACATTACCTTGGTGTAAACACTGATAAAAGGCATGCTGACCATTAATACCCGTCATGCCCCAAATAATTGGAACAGTAGTATAAGGTACTGTTTCGCCTGCAAAGTTAACGTGTTTACCGTTACTTTCCATTTCGCCTTGCTGTAAATACGCAGGCAACATATGCAGTGCTTGATCGTACGGTAATATAGCTTGCGCTGTATAACCTAAAAAGCTCGTATTCCATACACTAAGCAATGCCATAATTAATGGTATATTTTGCTCAAACGGCGCTGATTTAAAGTGCTCGTCTATTTCAAACGCACCTTCTAAAATTGCTTCAAAGGCGTCGTAGCCTAAATATAAAGCAATTGGTAAGCCTATCGCACTCCAAAGTGAAAAGCGACCACCAACCCAATCCCACATAGTGAATACGTTTTCGTCGCTGATACCAAAGGCTGCCGTTTTTTCTAAATTTGTACTTACTGCAACAAAATGCTTTGCAATTGTACTTTCATCTTTTGTTGTTTGTAAAAACCAGTCAACCGCCGTCTTTGCGTTTGTCATGGTTTCTGACGTCGTAAATGTTTTTGACGAAATAACAAATAATGTTGTTTCAGGGTCAATGGCTTTCAATATAGATGAAATCTGCACACCGTCAGCATTAGATACGTAATGAACATTTAACGTATCATCAGCAAGTGCCTTTAATGCCTCGGTTGCCATTTGCGGGCCAAGGTTAGAACCACCTACACCAATACTTACAACATCTTTTACCGCTTTACCGGTATAACCTAGCCATTTACCACTACGCACTTTTTCAACAAACACTTTAATTTTAGCTAATTCGTTGTCTACAGCTTGTGTTACGTTTTCGCCATCAACAATTAATGGTGTGTGTGCGCGATTACGAAGGGCCGTGTGCAGTACTGAGCGATCTTCGGTGATATTTATTTTTTCACCGCTAAACATTTTATCACGCCACGATGCAATATCGCATTCTTTAGCAAGCGACATTAAATTAGCAAAAACATCGTTATCAATAAGTTGCTTAGAATAGTCGAATAATACGCCATGTACTTGAGTCGAAAACTTAGAAAAGCGCGTGTCATCTTGTGCAAATAACGTTTTTAGATGTGTTTGTTTCATCTTAGCTGCACTTTGTTCTAGTGCTTGCCAACTTGCTAGTTGCGTTCGGTTAGACATGTAAGTACCCTCTAATTTTTTCAATCAATTGATTTAAAAATGCTTTTTATAAAAGCAAAACTCTTAAAACTGCTTATTTATACTAAAATAAAGCGTCGATAGTATAACTAAAAATGCAAAAAAAGTGCTGTTTTTATAATTTTAGATGCCGATGATAACGCAATTTTTAGCTTTTGACACCGGTATCATAAAAATTTTATAAATTAATTTACCCTCAATTTTAAAGGCAACGGCATAGCTTAATCAATCAAAATGAAATATTCATGAATTTTCATAAGTACTACTAATTACTTTTTATACTCATTAACTAATTACTGTGCATGTTTACATTGCGTGCAATAAACCTTAAAAACAAAAAATCGGCTCTAAAGCCGATTTTGTATAAATTACAATCTTTGTTTAATTGCTAAGCGCCAACCCACCACTTAGGTTATAAACAGTTTTGTATCCTAGTTGCATTAAATTAGTTGCAGCAATTTTTGAGCGGTTACCACTACGGCATAATAAAATGTACTTGTTATTTTTGTTTAATTGGCCTTCAAATACCGCATTTGCCATTCTGCTAAGTGGTATATTTAATGTTTTTTCATCTAGCGTATTAAATAACTGAGCAACATTATTTGCTCCATGTTCATACGGTTCTCGGGTATCTATTAAATATACATCGCTGGTGTTTAACATCACTTTAGCGTCATCAAAATTTAATTGCTGTGTATCAACCTCAGGTAATGCATTTACATAACCACACAATTGCGTGTTATTTATTTGCTTTGAAGCGTCGTGCTGCTGTTTTTGTATTGCAAATTCATCAACTGAAATACTGCCGCTCACTAACGCATCAAGTAGTGGCGTTTGGTTTTGCTGTACAGCCCAGTTCATGGCAAAACATTGTTGGTAGTCGTGCCCTGAGCAAATAATGCTGGTGCTTTTAAGCTGCTTGCTCATTGCTAAAACAGATCGAGCCATTGCTTTTGCGTCGCCACCTATGAGCGATGTATTGCCAAGCCCAGCAGGCAATATTAAATCACCACAAAAGCAATAACGCGTTTCGCCATTACTGTTTTTTAATAAATAACTTACGCTATCTTTGCTGTGCCCAGGTGTAGCTACTTTTTCAAGTGCTTCATTTGCCAAATTAATACTTGCTGTATTTAGCGGCCAACCTAGCGAATCAACCTCACCTTTGACAACTCTTGAGGCAAGAACGCTGGTTAGTAAATTAGTCGCTGACTCTCGCTCTTGATGCAGGTGAGTATTAAGCACCGCTGATATAGTTAAGTTTTGTGTATTGGCTATTTTTTCAAAACGCGGAATAAGCTCAATAATCGGATCAATTATAACTGCGTGTTTATCATCGCTCACATAAAGCCAACTACATGCACCTTGGTGCCTAAATTGAGTAAGGCCCAGTGCGCATACTTCTTGTTGTGGTGTGGTGCTGTCTGACACGATTAAACAGTTTGCCTGTAATATTGCTTTTAGAGCGCGAATTCGTACACAAGCATCATCAATATCATGTTGTGTTGCAGCCGGTCCAAACGATAGCCTAATCGCGTTTTCGCTTTGCCACTTACTTGCACCCATTGCATCTAAAACAAAACTTGTTGATGCACCTGTACTACAAGCCGAGCCTCCACTTACGCGAATACCCGCAGCATCAAATAAATCAATCACCTCTTTACTCGTTAAGTCGTTAACAGCAAAGTTAAGTGTGGTAGGTACGCTATAAGCAAAATCATGGTTGAATGTAATATCGCCAAAGGTGTCTTTTATCGCGTTTTGTAACTGGCTTCGATAAGAGTTAAGTACACTAACTGATTTAAATGTTTCGTCTGATATATCAAGCAACATACTAAATAGCTTATTTAACCCTGCAATACCGGGTAGATTTTCGGTGCCTGAACGCATGCCACCTTCTTGACCACCACCCGCAATAAAAGGAGTATACGCACTGCCACTACGAATATATAAAAAGCCGATACCTTTAGGTGCATAAAGCTTATGCCCCGAAAAAGGTGCGTAATCTATTGTTGTATCACTAAGCGCGAGTGCTTGTTTACCGAGCGCTTGCACGCAATCCACCATCCACGATACATTTTTATTACGGCTACGAATCACCTGTTCAATAGCGGGTAAATCTTGATACACACCGGTTTCGTTATTAACGGCCATGGTGCAAATCATCAAAGCGTTATTAATATGCTCTGCTATAAAATCTAAATCTAAAATACCGTTACTATCAACCGGAATAGCAAGCACTTCAGCATTAACGTCAAGTACGTTATTCCAGTGCTTAAGTGTATTTGGTACCGCTTTATGCTCAGTAGCGCCATATAACAATACAGGGTTTTTAATCGGGTGTTTTTTAGCATCAATTAGCGTAGAAACTACCGCAGTTTGAATGCCTTCTGTTGCGCCAGAGGTAAATAAAATATCGCCATTACTTGCGCCAATAACCGTGTGGGCTTTTTGACGCGTTTGTTCTAATAAATGCTTGGCTTGAATACCTGTTATATGAGGACTAGAAGGATTACCAAAACATATTTGCATGGTATGAGAAACAACATCAGCAATACAAGGCAACACAGGGGTCGTTGCATTTGCATCAAGGTAAACTTGTTTTACTGGCTCATCGTGCAATAAAAACTCAGACATTAAAAAACGCACCTTATTACTAAAAAATATACCTTATTACCAATAGTACATAAATTTACAGGTAATGAGTAATAATCAATTAGCACTAGAGGTGCGTTTACTATGCTTTTTTAAACTAAAAGTCTGTTTGCTTAACTATTCACTGAGCTCTTTGCTGATCTCTTCGTGCGTTGACGACCAAGCTGTTATTAGCGCTTTTACTAATGAGGCCAACGGGATGGCAAAAAATACGCCCCAAAACCCCCATAAACCACCAAAAAATAATACCGCGACAATTATAAATACCGGATTTAAATCAACTGCCTCAGAAAACAACAGCGGTACAAGTACATTGCCATCAAGCGCTTGAATAATTCCATAAATAATTAAAATGGTCCAAAACTGCGTTTCTAATCCAAACTGAAACAGTGCAACTGCCGCTACCGGAATAGTGACGAGTGCCGCGCCAATAAATGGAATTAATACCGAAAAGCCAACAAGCACACCAAGTAAAGCTGCATAGCGCAAATCTAAAACAGTAAATGCAATGAAAGACACACCACCAACAATTAAAATTTCGAATACTTTACCGCGAATGTAATTCATAATTTGTTGGTTCATTTCGTTCCACACTTGTAAAATCAAGCGTCGTTGCTGCGGGATCAGTTTAGCTATACTCCCTGTCAGCTCCAGCTTATCTTTAAGCATAAAAAACACCAGTAACGGCACAAGTACCAAATATATAAGCCAAGCAACAACATCTTTTAAAGACGTAAGTGAAAACGATAATACCGCTTGACCAAACTCAATAATTTTAGCTTCTACGGTTGCAACAATAGCTTGTACTTGTTCTATATTAATTAAACTTGGGTATTGTTCAGGTAAAGCCATTAAATAAGACTTCCCCTGCTCTAGCATATGCGGTGTTTCTTGCACTAAGTTACTGGTTTGCTTCCAAAGCACTGGGCCAATAACTAAAATAAGAGTGAGCATAATGCTAATAAATATCAACATTACAATAATTGTTGCAGTAAAACGTTTTAAGCCAACACGCTCTAAATGAACAACCGGCCAATCTAGTAAATAAGCGATAACCAGTGCAACAAGCACAGGAACAATTAACGCGCCAAAAAAGTAAAGTAAGGCAACTGATACCAATAATAAAAATAATAAGGTAGACGAATGAGGATCAGAGAACTTCCTTTCGTACCATGTTTTTACGTATTCAAACATGTAATGGCTCCACTAATAACAACCCACGTTGTTTATCAAAATTGTAACTATAAGCATTTTTTTGCAAAAAACGTTCAATGTCGTTCGCACTTTCACCTTTATTAAGACTAAAAGTGATACGTTGCTTTGATGACTGCGCACTTCGAAGCGCAAGCTTGAACTGCACAAATTGCTGAGGACACTTAAACTCTTTTAAATCGCGCTCTACCATAACTACTTTATCCGTATAGTAAATGAATAATAAGTCGCATATTTACGGTCAATATACTTATATACGCAAACCGTTGTAACTTTTTGTTAAAACAATTCCTGCAATAGTTTATCCTTATAACATAACTAGCAGTAAGGATAAGTTAATGCCTGGCACGCATAATAAAGCGCAACTACCAAGTAATCCAACACTCAAAGAGATTAATTGGTTTAAAAAGCAGATTAATTGGGGCGAACTACCTCCTTTTTATCACCTTGTTGCCTCATCAATAAGCGAATCAGAAGGAATTTTAGATCATGGGTTCGACAATGCAGTTAAACAACTTTTAGATAAACGCAATTGGAACTTAGATTTATTAGAAGGCTATGAAGATAACTTAGGTGAAATACATACCAAACATAAGCCACGTATTGCGCTGCACCAAGTATTTACCGACAGAGGCTTTGAGCTATGGGCACAGCCTTATGCTAAAGATGTTATTGTTGATCAATACATAAAAAACAATCGCTTTATGGAGTTTAGAGTGTGGGACCCACATTCAATGAAAAACTTGATCAGAATAAGTCAGTTACATAAGTTTATTGGCTTTTATTTTGAACGGGGCGACAAAGCAGATAAAGCCATTATTTTACATGCACACAAAGTAGTACATAAAATTACTACTTTTTTGCAGCGAGAATTGAACGTTGTAAAGCTTGATGGAGTCACAATAAAAGAACTATACCAATTGTGCGAAAAAGACAGCCGTGCAAGCAGTGACGAAATAGACATAGCCAAAATTGCAATTGGCGAACAAATTAACAAGGAATAAAATGCAGCTAAAATCAGCATTTATCACTTTATGCAGTGCTGCGCTTACGTTTAGCTTATTAATAAGCGAACCTTTAAAAGCGCAAACGAACTTTACGCTTCCTGATTTAGGAACATCTGCATTACAAGCACTGCCACTCGAAAAAGAACAAGCCATTGGCGAAGTAATGATGATGCAAATACGAGGTTCATCGCCAGTTATAAACGACCCTGTGCTAGATGAATACCTCACCACTATTGGCCGTAAACTTGTTGCTAATGCTAACGATGTACGCTTTCCGTTTTCATTTTTTTGGATAAATAACTCAGAAATAAACGCATTTGCCTTTTACGGCGGCCATGTTGGAGTGCACACAGGATTAATAGCGCAAGCAGATAACGAGAGCCAGTTTGCTTCGGTACTTGGTCACGAAATTGCTCACGTAACACAGCGCCACTTAGCACGTAGGATACAGCAGCAACAAGATAACAGCGCACTGACCATTGCCGGTATGATTGCTGGTATATTAGCAACCGTTGTTGCACCCGACGCGGGTATTGCCATTATATCAGCAAGCCAAACACAATCTGCTTTTAGCCAATTAACACATAGCCGCTCAGCTGAGCAAGAAGCTGACCGCATAGGCATGCAAACACTTAATAATGCTGGTTTTGATGCACGTGCATCGAGTGAGTTTTTAACTAAACTTGCAGCGCAAATTCGCTATAAATACAAGCCACCTGCATTTTTGCTAACTCACCCATTGCCAGAGAGCCGAGTGTCAGACGTACGTTTGCGTGCAGAGCAATTTCCTGTGCGTCTTATGAATGCGAGCCTTGAATTTAATTTAGCAAAAAGTCGAGTGCTTGCCCGCTACGACAACAAACCAGAAAACGCAGAAGACTTATTTAAAAAACTACTGCGCGAAAACAACTATAACAATACCGCATTAAAGTATGGCTTAGCCATAAGCTTGCTTGATCAAAAAAAGCTTGATGAAGCAGCGCCAATATTAGACGAGCTTTTAAAAAACGATCCTAAAAACCTATTTTATATAGATACCCATACCGATTTACTTATCGCACAAGAAAAGGCAGATGAAGCCGTTAAGTTTTTAGCTGATTTAAATCAGTATCGCCCTAATAATCAGGTAATTACGCTTAACTATGCCAATGCAGCTCTCGAAGCTGAGCAATATGAGCTTGCTGAAAATATTTTAAAGAGTTTTTTACTCGAAAAGCCCGACCACAACTTAGGTAAACAACTCCTTGCTGATGCGTATAAAAAACAAGATAAATTAGCCTCTTATCACGAAGCGAACGCCGATGTATTAGCGCAATATGGCGCTTATTTAAAAGCCGCAGACGAAGTACAAAAAGCACTTAACTTTGTAGAGCCTACCCAACTTGTTAAGCAACAACGTTTAAAAGCACTACTTACCCAGTATCGACTTTTACAAAAAGAGCTTGCAAGACTTTAAGTCTGCAAGCGCTTACCCTAAAATAGACGCAATTCACACTTTGGAATCATTTTATGTCTGTTACCATTTACCACAACCCACGTTGTTCTAAATCACGCGAAACGCTAGCACTACTGCAAAGTAAAGTGATAGAGCCAAGTGTTGTAGAGTATTTAAAAAACCCTCTTACACACGAGCAAATTGCAACGCTTGTAATCCAACTTGGTTTTTCATCCGTACGTGAATTAATGCGCACAAAAGAAGATGACTACAAAGCGCTTAATTTAAAAGATGAAAGCAATGAATCAGCATTAATAGATGCCATGGTACAAAATCCAAAACTAATTGAGCGCCCTATTGTGGTTAATAACAATAAAGCCGCGATTGGTCGCCCACCAGAAAACGTACTAAGCGTTTTATAATGAGTGCAACCATAGTGGTGCTTTATCACTCAAGCCATGGCTCAGTTGAAGCAATGGCTAACGAAATAGCAGAGTCGATAGAGCAACAAGGTGCTAGCGCACTACTTCGCACCTTTGTGGCTAAAAATGCGCACGACATTGTGATCACCAAAGATGACTTAATAAACTGCGATGGTTTGGCATTTGGTACACCAACCCGATTTGGAATGATGGCCTCTCAAGCTAAAAGCTTTTGGGAAACCACCAGCGACTTGTGGCTAAAAGGCCAGTTAATAGATAAGCCAGCGTGTGTGTTTTCGTCATCAAGCAGTATGCATGGTGGTAATGAAGCAACCTTACTTAACTTATCTCTGCCACTATTACACCACGGTATGATGCTACTGGGCGTGCCGTACGATGTACCCGAACTACTTGCAACACAAACAGGTGGAACACCATACGGTGCAACACACGTTGCTGGCAGCGCTAATAGTGCACAACTTAGTAAAGACGAAATTAAAATATGCCAAAGCGTTGGTAAACGCCTTACTCACATTGCGAGAAAACTTAAATGAATACAGCTGACAACCCAGCTAAAAAGCCAATTACAGTAAAATTTCAGCGTGCCGCACTCTTTGGCTATGTAGGTTTACTTGTTCTTATTCCACTGTGGATGTATTTTGTACCACCTTTAAATGGTAATGCGAGTTTAGTGTCTTTATTTGTGCCTATTATTCCATTACTACTGCCGCTAAGAGGCATAATAAAAGACTATACTTACACTTATGCGTGGGCTAACTTTATTGTAATGCTGTATTTTATACACGGCTTAACCATGCTTTGGGCAGCTCCTGATGAGCTTATATGGGTATTGTTAGAGCTTGTGTTTGCCTCTTCAATGTTTATTGGCTGTACGTATTATGCAAGGCATCGCGGACAAGAACAGGGTTTAAAAATCCGTAAGCTTAAAGAAGAACTCGCTGAAGAAAAAGCAGCAAATGAGCACAATAAATAATATTTATTCATAAACGGTTATAAATACAAAAAACGCGCTTAAATTGCTTTAAGCGCGTTTTTTATTAACTTTTTAAAAGTGACTAAACCAAATCACTCAAGGCTGCTAGTACCACAATACTCGCCAACCCTATTTGAGCAATTAAGCTAATAAACGAAAAGCCCCTAAGCACAAATAAACCCCAAGGATGTTTAATATGTGGATATAACGCACAGCGTTTTAAAGTGGTCGCAAAGAAAAAACAAATCACTGCAACCATGGTTAAACCCAGCGTCAGCTCGCTTTTAATTGAGAGTGTTTCATCAAAAAAGAAGAACAACTGCAAAGGCAGCAATATAGTGACAATAGCGTGCAGCACATGTACTTTTTTAATACGATCAAACTGCCCTTCCGGCGAAAGCTCTTTAATACCAAAGTCACGCTCTAAGCATTTAACTAAGTTATTGGCTTTAATACTAACCGCCAAACGGTAACAACTTAAGCCTTCTTTATTGCGCGCTCTAAAGTTATAACCCGCTTTAATTAACAGCACCATTAACGATTCATTTTTAGCAAATACAGCGTAATGAAGCGCTGTATTACCTAAATTATCAACCGCTTTTTTATCTTGCTTTGCAAGTAGCGTTTCAACCACATTTACATAGCCTTTTTCGGCGGCCCACATGAAGGCTGTTTTATTGTTCTCGTCAGCAAGAACGCCTGTGGCGCCTTGTTCAATAAAACGCATGGCCATTGTTTGCTTGGCTGTTTTTTTACGTAAGTGCGTTAATAATGCTTTTTCTAGCAGTACAACAGAGTCAACATCAGGAGAAACCTGTGTAAGCAACGTAAAGTAGTCTTTACCCGCCGCTACTTTTTCGCTAGCAAGTTCAGAAAGAGTATCTAAATCAGCAATAGACTCTGGAATAAACGCACTTAAGCGCTCTCTAAAATCAACTTCTTTCCAAAGGGCTAATGTATCTTTTGCCGAAAGTTTACTTTTATTATTTAGCGCATGCTCAATTAACGTGAAATAGCGTTTACTAAAAAACAAATCGACTAAAGACAGTGGCGTATCTATGGTATTTTGCGCAGCCACACTTGCGTATTTTTCAAGGCGTTGGCACAACATAAGCACTAAGCTTTCAGGGGTGTATTCATTATCGTAGTAATGGCTTTTAACCGCACTAATATACGCTTGTGCGTCTTCGTCATATTCAGAGATATGTTGAAAGTAACATTCTTCAAATGGTTCTAGCGGGGTTAGCCATGCCAAATAATAAATAGGCGGTAACACGGTGGTGCATACACCATCGTCTTCATTTGTAGAACGACAAGCAGGCCAAGCTTCCAAAGCATCTAAAATAAAGGCACCGTTTTGTTCTACCAGTCCTTTAATAAGTAATGGGTATTCCTTTGGCCAAATCAGTACATTTTCCATTAAAACAACACAACTCCAGTGTGGCTTGGGGGTGGTAAGTTATATCAGTTTTTAGCTGACACCACGCTTAATCAAAGTGTCGATATTCTAGCACACCTTTGTTTTGCTGCTAGCGCAAAATTACGCAATAGCAACAATCCTTTACTTACAAATATAAAAACGGCCAAGTACATAAGTAATTGGCCGTTTTTGAGGTTGGAGTTGGGCTTAATCAGAGCCAGACAAATAGTCTATTTACTTTTTAACTCGCTAATAACTTGATCTAAACCCACTTCAGAAATACGTTGAATAATCTCTTTTTGCTTAGCACTTAATAGTGAAATGCCTTCGGCAACAATATCGTATACTTTCCACTCATCATTTTTACCTAAACGAAGCTTAAAACTTAAGTCGATTGTAGGCGCATTTGGCTCAATAATTTGTGTATTAACTGTTGCGTACTCAGAGTCACTTTTTGCGTTATTACGCTCAAATACTACTTTTTGACCTGTGTACTTCATTAGTGCACCAGCGTATGTGCCTGTTAAGTAATGCTCTACTGCATCTATAAATTGAACAGCCTGCTCGCGCTCAATGCCTTTAATGTGTTTACCTAATAATTTAAACGACACAAACTTAACATCAATATGCGGCATTAAACGTTTTTCAACAATGGCGGCCATCGCGTCTTTACTTGCTGTGCCTTTTGAATTTACTTGGCCAATGTCTGCAAATAGCTTATCGGCTACTGATTCAAGTAACTGATCTGGCGATTGCTGAGTTTGTGCAAATAACGAACTACTAAAAAAAGCAGTAGCTAAAACGAATAGTTTAAAGAGTTTCATAATTGTATATGTCTGTGTGATTAAGATGGCTTTAGTTTACGCGAACTATACGCAATAAAAAAGGCACAAATAAGCAACTTATTAATGCCCAAAACGCACCAATAAAATAACTAAAATAAATTCAAGCAGTTAGAAACCACCGTTAACAGCTCATATACAACCGGCATTTTGTCCTCATTGTAATTGTTAATAGGTCGCCCTTATCATATAGTTATCACTTGAATCAGACAAACATTTGGCACCTATGAAAACGTCACTTAAAACACTTATTATTTCTTTTGTATTAGTAGTTTCACTTTTTGGCAAACTTGCTTTTGCTCAATCGAACCACGGTTATGCCGTTGATTTTCTCAAAGGCGAAGGTAACGTAAACGGCGTTAAGCTTGCGTATCAGTATCATGCACCTAGCATGCAAAATATAATTGGTGATGCACGCTTTTACTTTGAAACCAGCGTAAATATGTGGGAATACCGCCACGGCGATGAAACACAATCAAACCTAGTACTTGCTATGTCACCTGTGCTGCAATTTCCTGCCTTTAGTTTTAACAACACCCCATTTTATGTAGAGGCAGGGATTGGTGTATCACTGATTGATGAAACGCAGTTTGCCGGTAAAAACATAAGTACTCACTACCAGTTTGAAGACCGCATAGGCCTTGTTGCCGACTTTGGTCATACTAACGTTGCCCTTAGAGTTATTCACTATTCAAACGCAGGCTTTAAAGAGCCAAACCCAGGGCTTAACTTTTTAACGCTTTCGGTAGCTAGACGTTTTTAAGGTTATTGATTGTGTTTAAAGTTATTGATTGCGTTTAAAATTATTGATTGTGTTTTGAGTAATTTAATTGCTGTTATAGCGTAAAACGGTCACACTTAAACGTACTAAATATTAAGTGATACTGCGATGCAAACTTGGCATATTGTAATTATTGTCGCCGTTGTTTTTGCTATTGTCATTGGTAATATTGCGCTGATTAGACTCTCTGCAAAAACGGAGTTTAAAAAGCCCAACGCCAATATTAAAAATACAACAGACACAAAAAAGCCCTGATTAATCAGGGCTTTTTAATACGTGCTAAACCTAGCCTACTAGCCAATGCGCCATCAGCGCAATAACAGGTAAAGTAATTAGCGTTCGCAAAATAAATATAATAAACAACTCTAAAATATTTACCGGTATTTTACTGCCAAGTAAAAGTGCACCCACCTCAGACATATAAATAAGCTGCGTTACGCTCATGGCTGCAATAATAAAGCGCGTTACATCACTTTCAATAGTACCTGCTGCTAATATTGACGGAATAAACATATCAGCAAAACCAACCATAATAGTTTGCGATGCTGCTGCCGCTTCGGGTACTTGCAATAGCTCTAAAAATGGCACAAACGGCATACCTAAATACTGAAATATAGGCGTATGCTCAGCAATGATCAGTGCAAATGTGCCTACCGCCATTACTACAGGTAACACACCAAACACCATATCAAGCGCATTATGTACGCCCTCTTTTATAGTGCCTTTAACACCCGTTGAGTTATCAGCTTTTGCTAATGCAACATCTAACGAATGCCCAAATAAAGTTTTATGACCCGGAATTGTTTCAGCGTCTCTATCTGGCTCAGTGCCATCAATGAGTAAGTCTTTTTTAAAGCGCAGTGGCGGTAATCGCGGCACAATAATAGCGGCAACAATACCGGCTAAACATACCGTTGCGTAAAACGGTGCAAATAGGTATTCAAGTTTAACTTGCCCAAGCACCACTAAACTAAATGTAATTGAAACCGCTGAAAACGTAGTACCAATAATAGCCGCTTCGCGTTGTGTATAATGCTTTTGATCGTACTGCCTTGCAGTCATCAAAATACCCACACTGCCATCACCTAACCACGATGCAGTACAGTCAACCGCACTTCTACCTGGTACACCAAATACAGGGCGCATTACTTTGGTCATTAACGTACCAGCAAGCTCTAATAGACCAAAGTTAATTAATAGCGGCAGTAATAAGCCCGCTAAAATAAATACCGAAAACAACACTGGCAATAAGTCATTTAATACCAGCGCGCCAGTATTGGCCGAGGTAATCATCTCGCTGCCTAAGCTTAAGTACGTCATTAAACCAAACGCCATACCAAATAAGCGCACCACCAGCCATGTCCAGCTCACATCAAATAAATGCTTTAACAAAGGTGAGTTACATATAGCGGCGGGTTTAAACACTTTAGTAATTACAGAAATAACCCCTGTAATACAAATAATGAGAGTAATAATTGCTTGAGCAGAGCCAAGCATCATTGCTTGAACCGCTTTTGCCATAACGGCAATAGGAATGGTCATCCCTTGCGAAGTACTAATGGGTGTCATAAATAAAAACACACCAATTAACGAAGGAACCAAAAAAGTAAACCAAGTGCGCCACGTATAGTGTGAACGTTCAGGTAGCTGAGACATATTGTTTAACCTATAAAAACCACAAAAAGAGCATAGCGCTCTTTTTATGGTAAAACTTATTATTATTTAAATTTTAATGCCGCGCTGAATGAGTGCTGCTTCTAATGCTTGTTGTAAACCATTCATAGTACCTGGCTCAAGCGTTTCGCCTTTATCATCCATCCACGTTAAGCTAGTACCGCCTTCTTTAGTTTTACTTACTAAAATTTGATATTGGCCTTCATCAATAGGTAGTTGAGCTACGTCATCACCCCAAATTGAATCCCAAACGCTTGTTTCTGGTTTAGTATAATCTGCAGTAATTAAGCCCGTATCTGGGTTAATTTCAACAATAGAGAACGACAAGCGCTCTAAAAAACCAGAGAAGCGGTCAAACACAGCTTCGTAAGATTGCTCAGTTACAAGTGCTGCATTACCTTTGTTATCAAAGCCCATTTCAAGAGAAATAATACCTTGGCGTTTACGCATATCAACTTCAAGTTGACGGTAACGGTAATCAAACTCGCTCACTACTTGGTTAAGCGCACGTACTTCTAACTGCTGCTTTAACAAATCAGTAAGTGTATGGTCGCCTTTAAAATCTATCAGCTCTACACGTAAAGACGCAGTACGCTGATGTGACTTTTCTTCAATAGTGAATCTAAACTTTTCTAAGTCATCGTTAACTTCATCGCCCCACCACCAAAAGCTTTCTTCTGTTTTGATGATTGAGTACCAATCAGTTTCAATAATACCAAGTAGTTTATCTTCTTTAGTAGTTGCCGCATTATTATCAGCTAGGACAGATTTAATCGTATCCCAAAGAAATTCATCTAAATCAGCAATGCCATCGTTTTTATCAAAATAAATACGCGCTTGTTTATCTGTCTCTTCTACCCAACTGCCTTTCGCAATTGTTAATACTTGTGCCGGTGGGCGGTAATTTGTAGCTTCAGGATTATTGTCGTATTGACCTACATCCATTTTATAAACTGGGTCTTGAGCTGGTTGAGATAACGACGCTGGTGCTTTTACAGGCTCATGCGTACGATAGTTACGCTCGTCATGTGCCTTATTAATAAATACACTACACCCTGATAAACTTACCAATACACTTACTGCAAGTGCTTTTGGGATCCAATACTGCACAGATATTTCTCCTTAGCATACCCTTTAATTGTTTTAACAAATATATGAGTGGGTAATACCGATTTGGTTCAGTGTAAAATCAATATTAACTTTACATTTATTATTTGGCTGCCTAAATGCAATAAAGTTCAGCACTTCAACTTAGTAAGCAACTAAGCGCAAATAAGCAAATTTTAGCTATGGTACTTTCCCGTGCCAGTAAAAACAAGAAACACCGCACTTTAAAAGCGCTTAATTAGCGTGTGCTGTAGTTTAGAGCCCTTTTTGTGTTAAACTTCGCCGCCGTGCAACTTCTCGTGTGTATTTTTGGTGTTGCCAACTCGGTTGATATAATCCAAGTAACAAGGTATTTGAACTCATGACTGCATTTTCAAATCATCAAATTGTTTTAACAGCGATTGGCGAAGACAGACCCGGTATTGTAAGTGAACTAACCCAACTGGTTAGCGATTGCCACTGCAACATTATTGACAGCCGTATTGCTATTTTAGGCTGCGAATTTACCTTCATAATGCTACTTAGCGGCGACATGTCGGCAATAAGCCGCATAGAGCACGTACTGCCCACTAAAGCCATGGAACTTGGCCTGCTAACCATGATGAAGCGTACAGCAAGTCATACTCCTAGCGAGTTTTGTGCAGGTTACACCCTAGAATACACAGGCATAGACACCCCTGGTACATTGAGCAAAGTAACGCGCTTTTTTGCCGACAATAATATTAGTATTTGCTCACTTAAGTCAGACACTTATTCTCAAGAAGACAACATTAAAATGCGTTGTGAACTTGAATTCAACATACCTGTTGATGTAGATATAGATCAATTTAAAATTAGTTTTGAGAGCCTTTCTCACACACTAAACGTAGATTATATTTTTAAACGAATTCGTTAAGGATGCTAAACATGAACACAATTAGTCCATTACAAGCTGGCGATACTGCACCCGCTTTTAGCCTACAAAACCAAAACGACGAAACAGTAACATTAAGCGAGCTGTTAAAAGAGCAACAAGTGCTTGTGTACTTTTACCCTAAAGCGTCAACGCCGGGTTGTACTGTACAAGCCGAAAACCTACGCGATGAGCAAGCACAGCTTGCTAAATTTAACACCCGCGTTGTAGGTATTAGCCCAGATCCAATTAAGCGCCTTAAAAACTTTGAAACTAAAAAAGAGCTTAACTTTGATTTATTAGCCGATGAAGACCACGCCATTGCAGAAGCATTTGGTGTATGGGGCTACAAAAAGTTTATGGGTAAAGAGTACGATGGTATTCACCGCCTGACATTTTTAGTAGGCCAAGACGGTAAAATAAAACACCTATTTGATAAGTTTAAAACTAAAGATCACCATCAAGTGGTTTTGGATTATCTTGCAGCAGAATAAGCTAGCGGCAGAGTAAGTTACTCGCTGCTAGAAAAATACAGAAAAGCGTTGCTCAAGGGCAACGCTTTTTTTATGCCTACACATTTGCCTATATAAAAACTTAAATAGTAATTGAGTAAATAATTTGTTAAAACTGCCAAAGCACTTATTATTAGCACCTTGCCAATTGGATATTTAAACCTTGAATAAAAGCCTAAAATTTAAACTTTATTTAACTGCCTTAATCATCTGTATTATAGGTTTTAATTTTTCAGAGCCAAGTATGCAATTTTACTCAAACCCGTTTTATATCGGTAGTTTCGTTTTTGCCATTGCGCTTATAATCTCTGCAATTAATTACGCCTGCCCTGCCTGTAAGAAAAACCAAGTAATGCACTCTATTTCTAGTTATAAGCTCCCAACTAACAATTGTTATAATTGCGGGAAAGAGATTGATGAGAAGAGTCATTAAATAGACGGAGTTATTACTGGAGAGTCTGGTATTCAGGGTTATATAAAATAATAATTTACCGCCTAAACCTTTAGTGTATAAAGGCAGTAAATTAACTTGCTGCTTGAAACGACTAAAATTTAAAACTAAAGACCGTCCCACGTAAGTTCTTTAATTGTTTGATACAATGAGATCAAGTGATGATTGGACATATCCATTAGTGGCTCATACATAAAAGAATTCATATGTATATTTTCTGGAGTCATTAGTACAACTTGGCTAAGCGTTTTTCTAATATTTTTAAAAGTCTCACCTTTATCAATATTTTCTTTCGATAAACGATCATATAGTTTAGCTGTTTGCATACCGTTAATTGGCGTAGTATCAATAATGTGATCTAACATAAATTCTTCAGCTTTTAATCTTATAGCTATTGATAAGGCAACTTTGTTTTCTAATCGAATTTCATCCACACTATCGATTAGAGTTTGAATAACTCTATCAGCAGTTGTATAAATAAAGTCAATAACAGGCATCGCTTTATCTATATTCTCTGAAAGCTGTAGCTCATTCATTGTATTGGATATCATGACTTCTAGGTCGCCAAGCTTAAATTCTTTTGTATTAGATTTTATATGAAGTAAAGACGTCAAATCTAAATAATCGTTGCATTTATTTCCGCTTCTATATTCGACCAAATTACGAACAAAAGGAATCATTGCAATAATAATTTGAGGTATTTCGCCAAAATGCTTTTTCCAGTAATCAAATGGTTCGGTAATAAAATTATCACCGCCACCTATTAAATTGACTGTATTATCATTTTTTTGAGCTATAAAAGAATGCTTTCTTTTACTCCCATTACCTAAGACTCTACTTTGGAATGTTCTATAAAAATCAAAATTATGTGTTAATACTAATAGATTAAAAAGGCTATTTTCAGATAGTTCTTTTAGATATTCGATGATTGCGTATTTATTTTTATAATCAAAGGAATCTGCAATATCATCTATTATAATTAAAGTATTTTGCTCTTTAGCTTCCCTAGCTTTGAATTCAAATATAACGTAAAGCAAATACATTGCTCGTCGCTCACCTACAGATAAAAAATTTAGTGAATTGAGCTGCCCTCGATCAAATTTAACTGGCTGATCACTACCTTTTTGAAAAGTGAATACTATATTTGGTGCAATAGTTCCAAGTATGGCATTAGATTGGTTTTCAATACTTATTGAAAAGTTAACATGAAACCTTTCTTTAAATACCTCTGTAGCCTCGTGCCAAAGAGTTTTCTCAATTTCAGCTTCAGCCTCTATTGCCGCCAACTCTGATTTACCTGCATCAAATAAGGCTAATAAATTATCGAAAAGTACTTTTTTTCAATATAGTATGAACACCAAATTATTTTTTTGAAATTTTGAATATCATTTAATTCAGTTGAAATCTCAGGGCAATCTTCTAGTAATTCTTGAAATGCCTTTACAGGAGCAACACCTTGAATAATTTTTTGTGATATAACTTTTAAATTACCATCACCTAAAATAGTTTCTTTTTCATGTTCGATTGCTACCTCTAATTCTGCAAGAGAATTTAGAGGCTCCCCATTTCCATTAAGCAACACTTTGTGTTCAGCTTCAAAGAATTTTTCTTTTTTCAATGAACTAATTATGGTGCTAGCTTTAACTGGATTAAAACCATTTTTCTTAAATATAGGTGATCTTTCGATCAAGTCGTTATATCTGTCTGTATAATCAGCAATACCTGATTTAATAGTCTCATCTGACAATAATTCTGTAACTTTTGGGTCAAATATCTTTGTATATGGCAGTTTCGAGTACGAGTCATTTCCTATATTAGCTAATTGGAGAAACCTTATAGATTCAAATAGGTCGGGGAGACCTAGGTCGCTTTTTATTGTACTTTCTAATTCTTCTTTTTTTACTTTTGATACTTTATTTAATTCAGTAATTAACCTTTTTTTCGCATCTAATATATCTTTATAGACTTTATCATAAACCGTTTTCATTTCTTGGTTCACTAATAAGGTTGATAAATTTTTCGAATCAAAACTAGGGCTAAATGGCTCAACTACCAATATATTTTCAGCATTAATATTCGTACCATCTGATTTTATCTCGAAGAAAGGAGTTTTTTCATAAACTAATTCTTCTGGTACTTTTCCTTCCGATATTTTTAAAAAAGTTTTTGCTAATGAGGTTTTCATCACTCCATTTGGTGCATATATCAGATTCGCATTTACACCTTCAAAGCTAAGTGTTTCGTTTAGTTGCTCTATTCCGTAACAATTTTCGAGATTTATAGATAGGGTTTTCATTTGCTTTCCTTAGCCTTAAATACAATAAATAATCATTTTCTAATAAATATATCAATATTTTGTAATTTTATACTGGTATTCACTTTAAAAGATCTCACTACTCAATTTAGTTGAGTCTCTAGATATTCGCTCAAGTAAATCTCAACCACAATAGATAGAAGAAGTTATTAATAAAATAATTGGGCTAAAGGTTATTACTTTGGGATAAAATTTACTGTGTCGGATGGCGCTTCGCTTATCCGACCTACGTTTTCAAATATATAATGCGGGGTTATTGGGTGTGGGTATTGGAGGTTCGTTGGAGCTCGTTGGGTTTCGCTGCGCTCTACCCAAACTTTTATCTCTTCTTGATGAATGTTCGCCTTAAATTTTTACGCAGACAAAAATGGCGTTGCCTGAGCGCTCTGCCCATGGGGTTATTTTGTCGTAGTCATGTTCAAATATGTGGATTTCGAAGTACGGTTTTAAGGCTTCTTTAAGCTCGGTATAACTAAAAGCCACCATTGGGTGCTCGTCGTGCCATACGAGTGTTTTATCTGCGGTGGTTTTTTCTATGTTGAGTTTTAATAACTGTTTACTGCCAGTGCCACTGTAGTGCCAACCAGAGCGAAATGTGAAGAAGCTATTTTCGCTTGTTGCGGTGTGCTCTACAAATGAATCGCTGTCGATTTTGTTTTTATCAACCGTGTTAAAGCAAAATATTCCACCCACATTTAATGCGCTGTGTACGCTAGCAAGGCATTCTTTTAACTTATTCATACCGTCGCAGTAATGGATTGAATACAAAAAGCAGGTAATTAAATCCACGTGCTCAGTTACCTTAAATTCACTCATGTTTTGCAATGAAAATTGCGCTTCTGGGCAACGAATTTGTGCTTTATCGAGCATTGGCTGGTTTAAATCAAGGCCACTGCTTTTATAACCGTTATCTATAAAGTGACGTACATGCGGGCCGGTGCCACATGCTAAATCGAGATGGGTATTTGCGCCATTACCAAAAATTTGGTGCAGCCTGTGAATAGAATTGCTTTGGGCTTGATAATCTATATCTGCGCACATTAAGTCGTAGTAATCAGAAAGGTCGGTGTAGAGTGCATTTGCGGACATATAAGCCTAGTGGTAAGTAGTAGAATATTTTTAAGTCGCGCATAGTAAACTAATTAGCACAATTAACGAAGAAGATATGAGCTTTAGGGTAGATGTAATCTTAGGTTATAAAGTACAGGCTATAGAGTTCAGGCTATAAAGTACAGGGTTGCCGGATGGCGCTTCGCTTATCCGGCCTACGTATTTAAGTACTATAAAACGTTATTAGAAAATGGTGTGGAAGTGGAGGTTTGTTGGGTTTAGCTTCGCTCTACCCAACATACGTAATATAACTTTAAGCTGGCTTTAACTAATTCCTAAATACTTATGTACTTGTATTGATAGGCGCCAGTTTTTGGCAATACAGGTGTCGATTGCTAATTTTGTTGCTGATACTTTTTGGCTAATTGGCTGCAAATAAACAAGCTTAGGGTTAACGCCTGTTTTGGCAAATAATTCTTCTAACTCTTCTACATGCTTTTGCATGGCAACGGGGTGTTTAATTTCGTTGGCACGCTTCATTGCACTGGTAAGTACTTCATAGCCACCGCGCATATTGATTTTTGGCGATACCGTTACCCATGTTTGCTCTGGGGCGAGTATTTCAAACGTGCCGCTGGTTTCTATTTGTGTGCTAAAACCGTGTTCATGTAATAAGTTACATACTGGATTTAAATCAAACATGCATGGCTCGCCGCCAGTAATTACAACATGCTTTGCGGTGTAACCACGTGATTGAAACAGCGCTAAAATTTGCTCTGCACTTGCGTTAGCCCAATGATCTGAGTCGGCTTTTTTTTCTACGGTTTCATCCAGCGATACTTTATATACATTATCAACATCCCACGTTTGCTTAGTGTCGCACCAAGAGCAACCTACTGGGCAGCCTTGCAGACGTAAAAATATTGAGGGTGTGCCAGTAAAGCTAGCTTCACCTTGAATGGTTTCAAACACTTCATTAATTTTGTACAAAAGAGATCTCACTTACTACCTAGCAGCCAAATTGCTACTATTAAAAAACCAAAAAGCGCTGTGCAAAAATTGTTATTTAAGCTGCGGCCGTGTAGTATATCGCGCCCTGATATAAACCTCTATTAAAACTAAGAGCAAAACAGATATGACGCAAAAAGTAGTTGTTATTTATTCCGGCGGTATGGACTCATTTACCGTATTAAATAAAGCCCTGCAACAAGGCCATGATGTATATGCCCTTTCATTTGACTATGGTCAGCGTCATGTAAAAGAGCTTAAAGTAGCGGCAAGTGTGTGTGAAAAATTAAACGTTCCACATAAAATTGTTGATATTTCGGCGATTAACCAACTTATTGGTGGCTCATCACTTACTGATGATATTGACGTACCTGAAGGCCATTACGAAGAAGAAAGCATGAAAAGTACGATTGTACCTAATCGTAATATGATTTTGCTCTCGCTTGCTGTTGGCTACGCGGTATCACTTAAAGCTAGCCAAGTTTATTACGGCGCTCATTCTGGGGATCATGCTATTTACCCTGATTGCCGTCCTGAATTTGTGCAAAAAATGGATGATGTGTGTCGTATTGCGAACTACGACGCGGTAGAAATTTTTAGCCCGTATTTAAATAATACTAAAATTGGTATTTTAACCGACGGTATTGAAATGGGTTTAGATTACAGCCAAACGTGGACCTGTTATAACGGCCGTGAAAAGGCCTGTGGTAAATGTGGCGCGTGCCAAGAACGCCTTGAAGCATTTGCACTAAATAACATTACAGACCCGTTAGAATACGAATAAGCCGCAATTAATTAGTAATACAATTGCTGCAAACAAAAAAGGCTATCATCGATAGCCTTTTTTGTTTGTCAGGTTTTAAGTCAATGGTATTGATTACAGCCAGCGTTTTACACGCGCTTTATAGGCGGTAAACTCTTCGCCAAATAATTTAGTGAGCGCACGCTCCTCGGGTATTATTTGAAAAAACGTTAAATACACAATAAACCCGATAATACATAAAAGCGCCCACAAGGAACTTAACCAAACACCCCACCCTGCTAAAATAAATGCAAAACCCACATACATTGGGTTACGCGAAATTTTATAAATGCCGCTCGTAATAAGTTTTGACGCTTGCTCAGGTTTACTAGGGTTTACTGTGGTGTTTGCTATTTTAAAGCTCGCTACCCCTGCAATACAAAAAACACACCCAATAATGACCAAACTTGCTGCTAAGTAGGTAATAAAGGCGGTGAAATCAATAACACTGTAATGCGCAATAAGCGCCATTATGCCTGCAAAAAACAGCACAACGATAACCGGTGGAATTTTATTATTTAACATGGCAACTCACTGTATTGACTAATTATGTTTATTATATGGTGATTAGGGCGTGTTGTTCTTTGGTGATTGAATTTGCAGCAGTATGTTTGGTTATTAGGCAAGGCAGAGCCTATGTAGTGTGGCTATCCCCCATAAATAGGCGATAACGCAGCATAAAGACCAAACATGCGCTGCCCTTTGGGTTCTTTCTAGGGACAATTAACTCTTTGTTGCTCGGTTTTTACTTAGCCCACTAGGTTACAAACCTCGCGCCGCGATTTAATCGCCCCTAGATTGAACAAATTTCAATCCACAAAGATTAACACGCCCTAGCTATTAAACAATATCTTAAGTGTATAAATGATGAACACACTCAAAGCTGAGCTTAAGTAAAGTATACAAATTAAGTTACAATTGTCAGCTTTATCAAAAGCGCTTAAAGGTTATACTTTAACCATAAACGAATAATAAAATGAGAAGGAATGAGGTTATGTCTGGAACTACGATGATTGTACTTATTGTGCTAATTTCGGTTGGCTCAGGAGTAGTTTACGATATGTATAAAAAGCATCTTGAGTTTAAGCATAAAATGCAAAACAACAACAGCGATGCCCATAAACAATTAGCTGAAACAAACGCACAAGTGCTTGCATTAAAAGAGCGTGTACAAACACTTGAGGCTATTGTTACTGATTCAAGCTTTAACGTTAAAGATGAAATTAATAAACTTTAAGTTGTTATAGGTAATTTGGATATAAATGTGCATTTTCTGGCTGCTCAATGCCGTGAGCAGCTAAAAACCCACCAATAGCTTGCCCGCAGCCCTGTGGTGCTCGCCCACTGTCTATCTCAAAGTTTAACTGATTAGCATGTTGCTTACCCATAGAGCAAAGCCCTACGGTACTTGGCGAGCGCATAGCGATACTTAGGTTACCTATTTGTTCAACCACTACGTGCTTACTAAAACGGGCAAAACCTTTGTATTTAAACTGCTCGTTTACGTAGTCGTTACTTGTAGCCACCAATGCCGCAATTAAGCCGTGTAAAAAACTATTAGCGGATGAGTCTGCTGTTAAAAACGCAATCGTTTTTTTATTAAACTCACTAAGCTGGCAATCCTCACACAACAGCTCAACAGTATATAAATGTTGCTCGGCTACTTGCTGCTGACTTTTAAGCTCAATACTTTTTCCTGCAAATACAATACGTTTAAGCACTTCATCAACGTTACTTGTAATCGCTTCGCTTTTAACAAGTTCAGGGTTTTGCGCCATTACAGGTAAGTCGTGGTGATTGTTAAATGGCGTGCTTGTTGCGCCGCTTTGCATTAACTGAAAAAGTTCTCTTACTTCATGTTCTCGCGCTACTTTTAACGCTAAAAATGCAGTTTGGATAAGTTCTGAAGTAGGTAGGTTTTCCTCTACAATCCAGCGTCTGCCAAATAATAGTTTTTTAGCTTTGGCTTCATTAGTAGATGCGATTTTTTGGTAGTTATCAGGGCTCAGCACTGCTACTTGCAGGTAAATTTCTTCACCTTTTTGTGCAGCAAGCACTCTAAAGTGAGCCGAAAATTCAATACTCTCAAGTACTTCGTTTACGCTTTGAAGCGTGTGCTTGTAACGTAAAAAATGCTGTGGCACCACCCAATTACTATTAGCCAATTGCACAAGGGGTGCATAAGAAATAGGTTGCTCGTAACTGTGTTGCCATTTTTGCTCATTGCTAAGCAAATGATTAATGTGACTCTTGTTATCTGACATAAATAAACCAAATAAACTCGCGTTGTGCGATATAAACTATGAACACATTACGTCATCAATGTCGTAATTAGATCACATGTACGCCCTACTTTTGGGCTTTTTTAACTATCGGTGAGTTCTTGATAGTCTGTTATAACTTTTTGATAGTATGGCTTATCTTTATTGAGCATTTTATTATAATGATTTATGAGTTGCCGTTGGTACATAGCGTGCTCTGTACTAGCAAAGTCCCACATTTTGTTGCCGGTATGGCTAATCTCAATATTGGTACTAAAGCTCACTTCAATCACTTCATAAAAACGTTTGTTGTCGTAAACTATTTGCTCACTTATAAGCCCTAAACCAAGTTGTTTTAAACCCACTCGCAACTTATAAGTGTGATGCACGGGGCATAAAATAAACCGAACATTATTTAAATGCTCCACTGCGTTATTAGCAATAATTTGTTGTACTAAACTTAACAACAGCTCACCGCCAACACCTGCTATTACAACTACTTGGCTTTTACTTTGAGCAATTTCAATTTTGCCTACATCCTGACATAAGACCTGCCACTGCGGGTTTTTATCACAGGTTTTTTGTAATTTATTAATAGATGATAATTGCGCTTCTAAATCGTTCATTAAAGTGGCGACTATATCTACAAAAATAACCTGGTTTGCAGCTGCGCGTTTTAATAGCGCCATGCCTAAATAACCATGGTCGCAGCAACAATCCCAAATAATATCATGATGCTGCGAAATTAATGTATCAATGGCAGTTAGGCGTTTACTGAGCTTCATTTAAGCAGGTGTTTGTGACGTTTTATAGACAAGCGCTTTTAAACTTTTGTCGCTATCGACTTCAATAAAACGCTCGGTGGGGGCTAGCCGCTCAACAAATTCAATTGCGCCTTGGGTGTTCTCGTTTATTAACGCTTTAAATGCATCTTCGCTAAGCTCTGGGCTATTCGCACATAATAGTAATTGTGTGGTATCGCAAAGTAGCTCTGGCAACCTGCGCAGCACTTTTTGATAGTCTTTAGTTAATATAAAGCTGCCTTTTTGAAAGCTTGGCGGATCAACTATTATTAAATCAAACGGGGCTGCTTTTTTTAGTTTTCCAAAGGATTTTAAAATATCGTGAGGTAAAAAACTTACGCCGCGCTCAAAACCATTTAGCTGATGGTTTTGCTTGCCGACTTTTAGCACGCCTTTGCTCATATCCATGTTCATCACATGATCTGCCCCGCCTTGCATGGCGGCAAGCGAAAACCCACATGTATATGAAAACAAATTAAGCACTTTGCCATGCTTGCTATTAGCCATTACAAATTCACGGCCACTGCGCATATCGGGAAATATTCCGGTATTTTGGCGGCTTTGTAAATCAACCAAAAAGCGAATGCCATTTTCGGTTACAACATGTGGGTTAGGTAATTGCCCATAAACCACGGTGTTTTGGCTTTGTACGCCAGCACGTTGCTGGTACACAAGTGACGTAATAAGTTCAGGCTGATTTTTTTTTGCCCACTGCCACACAACATTGGTGAGCTCGCTTAGTGTTTGCTCGTCAATTTCATCGTACGAAACCAAAAACAAACTGGGTGGGTAAAAGTCTAAATTAATATGGCTTAATGCTTCGACGCTGTGGCCTCGGCCATGAAAAACACGACACAGTTCATTTTTTAAAATTGGCGCGTCTTCAAGCGCAGTAATAAGAGGTGTAAAGTTTGCTGTCATTTTTAATTAATCAACTGTTGTTGTAGTTCATGTATTTCATCGCGAACAGAGCCCGCTTTTTCAAATTCTAGGTCGCTTGCGTATGCATGCATTTTGGTTTCAAGCTGCTTAATTTGCACGGCAATTTCTTTCGCACTAAGAACCTTTTTAGACTCTTTACGAATAAGTTTAAGGTTGTCTTTAGGGGATGCTTCTTCGCCTACATCCATTACATCAAGTATTTTTTTAGCCAGAGCATGAGGCTCTATGCCGTGCTCAACGTTGTATGCATGCTGAATTTCGCGCCTGCGTGCTGTTTCGTCCATGGCTTTTGCCATTGATTTTGTAATTCTGTCACCATATAAAATAGCGCGGCCATCTAAGTGACGCGCAGCACGGCCAATGGTTTGTATCAGCGAGCGAGCTGAGCGTAAAAAGCCCTCTTTGTCAGCATCAAGTATGGCAACAAGTGCCACTTCTGGCATATCAAGGCCTTCTCGCAGTAAGTTAATACCCACTAACACATCAAACACGCCAGCTCGTAAGTCACGAATTATTTCTACGCGCTCAACGGTATCAATGTCTGAATGTAAGTAACGTACTTTAACATTATGCTCGCTTAGGTAGTCAGTTAAATCCTCAGACATACGTTTAGTAAGTGTAGTTACCAGTACGCGTTCGCCCTTCTCCACACTTTTGTATATTTCTGAGAGTAAATCATCAACCTGATCGCCCACAGGACGTACTTCTATAAGTGGGTCGAGCAGCCCTGTTGGGCGAATTACTTGCTCTGCAATTGCGCCCACACAACGTTCTAATTCAAAGTCGCCTGGCGTTGCCGATACATAAATAGTTTGAGGTGAAATAGCTTCAAACTCTTCAAAGCGCAGCGGTCTGTTGTCCATTGCTGAGGGCATTCTGAAGCCATATTCAACTAGGTTTTCTTTACGGCTTCTGTCGCCTTTATACATTGCGCCAATTTGCGATACGGTTACGTGCGATTCATCAATAATCATCAATGCATCGTCTGGGAGATAATCAAGTAACGTAGGCGGCGGATCGCCTGGCGTGCGGCCAGATAGATAGCGGCTATAGTTTTCGATGCCAGAGCAATAACCTAGCTCTCGCATCATTTCCATATCGTATTGCGTACGCTGCGTTACGCGTTGCTCTTCTACTAATTTATTAGCACTTAGTAACTGGGCTCTTCGATCTTTTAGTTCTTCTTTTATTTTTTCGATAGCGCCAAGTATTTTTTCACGCGGGGTAACATAGTGCGTTTTAGGATAAATAGTAGCGCGCACTATGTGCTTTTCAATTGCACCGGTAAGCGGGTCAAAAATACTTAAGCGCTCTATTTCATCATCAAACATTTCTACACGTACAGCAAAAGTGTCTGACTCAGCTGGGAATATATCAACTACTTCGCCACGTACGCGGTATGTACCTCGGCTAAAATCTATATCATTGCGGGTATATTGTATTTCAGCAAGGCGGCGTAACATATCGCGTTGATCGACTTTTTCGCCCACTTTTAAAAGCAGCATCATTTTCATGTACGATTTAGGGTCACCCAAACCATAAATAGCCGATACCGATGCCACAATAATGGTGTCGCGACGCTCAAGCAATGCTTTGGTCGCGCTTAAACGCATTTGCTCTATGTGCTCATTTATCGAAGCATCTTTTTCAATAAATGTGTCGCTAGATACAACATAGGCTTCTGGCTGGTAGTAATCGTAATACGATACAAAGTATTCAACCGCGTTTTTAGGAAAAAACTCTTTCATCTCGCCGTATAGTTGCGCAGCCAATGTTTTATTGTGCGCCATTATTATTGTTGGACGGTTTAAATCGCTAATAATATTGGCCATGGTAAAGGTTTTACCTGTACCGGTGGCACCTAATAACGTTTGGTGTGCAAGCCCCGCTTCTAACCCTTCGCATAGCTGTTTAATGGCGGTAGGCTGATCGCCTGCTGGTTTGAAATGTGATTTTAACTGAAAATGGTCGCTCAATTATTGCACTCCTGTAACGATTCGCCGCTCAGCGCTTCTAGTTTTTTCATAAACCATTTATATGCCACTATTGCTGTAAATAAATTACCTATGGCAGCGCCTATAAATAACCCTAATAATCCGGCTATTTCGTTGCCGATATAAGCAAATGGTACATAAAATATGAATAAACGAATAACGCTTAGTACCAATGCGTTCATTGGTTTGTGTAAAGCATTAAACGATGAGTTTGATAATATGATCACCCCTTGTAAGCCATAGCTTAGTGGGATGGTATAAATAAAGAGCTTAATTACATCTATTACGGCTTGTTCTTTACCAAATAATTGGCTTATAACACCTGAAAATGCAATTAGTAATACGTAAATGGCAAATTGCCATACCATCACAAATTTTAGTGTGCCGGTATACGCTTCTTTAACACGGCATAATTTGCCAGCCCCAAAGTTTTGACTCACAAATGGCGGTAATGTCATCGATAGCGCAAGCACTAAAATACTTGCAATAGATTCTATCCGGCTTCCTACTCCAAATGCGGCCACGGCTTCTGGCCCATGATGCGCTACTAAGGCGGTCATTACCGCCATTGCAACAGGTGTAAGCATGTTTGCGCCGGCAGCAGGTAAACCAATTTTCAATATTTTACGAATAGCGCCAGTTACAGTTTGCTTGCCCGCTTTTAGACTCAACAAACGTTTTTTAACCGCTAATATATATAAAATAATAACCACAGCGACCGACCATGCAACAACACTTGCTATGGCAGCGCCTTGAATTCCTAACGCGGGTACCGGCCCAAAGCCAAATATAAGTATTGGGTCAAGCACGGCGTTTATCAGCCCTGCTCCGCCCATTACTATACTTGGCGTTTTGGTATCACCGCTGGCACGCAGTACCGAATTACCAATCATTGGGGTTATTAAAAATACGCTACCGATAAACCATACATTCATGTATTCGTGTATTAACGGCAATACTTGCGCGCCCGCTCCTAGCAAAGTAAATATGGGGTCAATCAGTAAATATCCAACAGATGACAACACAATAACCAGAACCACACCAACCATTAAAGAAATACTGGCATCAAAACGTGCTTCATCAATTTTATTACTGCCGAGCGCTTTCGCTATTACTGCTGATGTACCGATCCCCAGCCCTATTGCTAAGCTGATAACGGTAAAAGTAACCGGAAATGTAAAGCTCACGGCAGCTAGTGGTTCGGTGCCAAGTAAGCTTATAAAAAAGGTGTCTACAATATTGAACATCATTAGTGTGATCATGCCGAATATCATCGGAATGGTCATCGTCTTTAATGTTGGCAAGATGGGATCGTTTAGTAAATCTGGGCGATTCTGAGATTTTGAAATTGCGCGCATGAAATAAATAGGCCTCTTTTACTGAACGAATCATTTTAAAGCATCAAGGCAGTTCAAGCCACGGATTTATCACTACAATTGAAGTAATTAAAGAAGTAAAGATTCGAAAAAATAGTAAAACTTAGTTTTTACATCTTTTTGTTAAAATAGAGCCTAAACACCGCAAAAAACAATTAAAACACATTTTTATAACTTTTATTACAAACACCCAGTGATATCTGATGCTTTTTTACACAAAGGTGATGCTTGGTTTATCGTTACGAAAAAATTCCCTCATCGAGTTGCATCTATTCTGCATCAAATCATAACTCATTGTTTTATATTGAATTAAAAATAATGATTTAAAAGCTTGAAATCGTTGTAGCGCCCTAAACCATTGGTGCCGATGATGTTCTTAATATTTCATAAACAGAGTTATCCACAGAAACCGTGGATAACTCATTCAAACCCGCATTTATAAAGGCTTTGAGAGAGCCGCCATTTTCGGTGATATCTAGCCAATTGATCATTTGCTATTTGTAGTATTTTTATAAACTCACGCTAAAAACTGAAGCTTTGCAATTTTTCTTCTTAACATAGTTGTACGTTTGGTATAAAAATACGTTTACCGTAAAGTTAAGTTATTGATTGTTCTATTTTTGAACGGATAAAGTAAATACCCACTTTATTTATAGTAATTAGATCACAATTTAGATCACAAAATATTTCTGTGGATATACGCGTAGGTATATTTTTAAAAATTTAAAACAAAAACAAATTTAATATTGAAAATACCGCCAAGTAAAAAATGAGTTTTTATGTTTTTGAGTTGTTTTTTAATAACAAGCCACTTTAATAACGTGTTTAATTTAACCAATTTAAAGACTCTGCAATAATAAAAGTCACACTGTTATTCTTAAATTTCAAAAAAAATAACTTTAATAGAGCTATAAAACACGCAGATCGAACACAAAAACAACGAATAAACCTCTTTTTTCAATTTATGACTTTTATATGTTGACACTTTGCGGCTCGGTCATTAATATTTCGCCCCGTTGAAAGGCAAGACGCTTCCCCCTTAGCTCAGTTGGTTAGAGCGACGGACTGTTAATCCGCAGGTCCCCCGTTCGAGTCGGGGAGGGGGAGCCAAGTTTTTCAACCATAAACGATTCCCCCTTAGCTCAGTTGGTTAGAGCGACGGACTGTTAATCCGCAGGTCCCCCGTTCGAGTCGGGGAGGGGGAGCCAAGTTTATGTTTATGATGTAGTTCCCCCTTAGCTCAGTTGGTTAGAGCGACGGACTGTTAATCCGCAGGTCCCCCGTTCGAGTCGGGGAGGGGGAGCCAAATCATCATAATAATATCACTACTTTAGTTCCCCCTTAGCTCAGTTGGTTAGAGCGACGGACTGTTAATCCGCAGGTCCCCCGTTCGAGTCGGGGAGGGGGAGCCAATTCTAAGAATTTCATAGACATCTCAAGCTAATTACACTACTCTTCCTTATATAACTAAAGCATTAGTTTACTCTTTGATGCGCTGTACTTAGTTTATTAATCAAGGACTTGATTCCTTCCCTTTTGAAATATTAAAAGACTGAAAACATGGCTGGATTTAAAAAACTTATTTTTATACAAATTATCACTTGGTTATTGTGTGTTGCAGCAGGAAGCTACTTCATATCTATAAGCTTTGATACTGCAGTAAGTGATGCACAAAAAAATGCGCAAACAACTGTTACTAAGTATATTAATGACCTTTCTTTAGACGATATTTCTGCTCAAAATTTAAAACAATCAATTGCAGATGGTAAAACGTTTTCAAGCTTTACGCTAAGAGATTACCAAGGGGCTGAAATATTTAGCATTAACCCCCCTACTCAATTACCAATGTTTGCTGAATTTGTACTCTCTAACTTTAATTCTGTACGCCCTCAATTTGCTGTAAATGATGCCTCAGATATAAAAGTTGAGTTTGTACTTAACATTGAACATTTAGCGTCGCAACTTCAAACGTCCCTCTTTATCGTTATTTTGATTTCTGCGATTTTAGTTATTATTCCAATAATTTTAATGCAATCAATTTTCTATCAGCTAAATAAAAACATAAGTACAACAGTTGCTGACATTATCGATATTTATATCAATCAAAACCAAGTTGATAATGATTTAGAAACAGCGTTAGATGGCACTCGATTGAAAAAAATGGGGAAAGACTTAGTACCTAGTTTTAATCGATTATCTCATTTTTTAAAAAACAAAAACGAAGACATACAAAGCGCTGCTATGACTATTAAGCATGAAGCGTACAAAGATGTAATTACCTCGCTTGGTAATCGTAATATGTTTGTTGAGTACTACGAAAAAAATATTGAAAACACTGAGCAAAGTACATTTGGCTCTTTAGCTATGGTACGTTGTAGCGAACTACAAGCTATAAACCAAACCCGTGGTTATCAAAAAGGTGATGAGTACGTTAAAGGCGTTGCCGATATTATTAAGCACATAAGCGGCACTTACACTGGTAGCCAAGTATTTAGATTAAACAGCTCTGACTTTGCTGTAGTACTGCCCCACACCCCTTTAAAAGAAGCAGAGCGCTTTGGTGAAAATCTACAATCGCGTTTTACTCAGTATCAACAAAACCAAGAGCTAAGCTCTGTTGCTAACACGGGCATTGTCGGTTACGAAAAAGGTAAGCCTTTAGGTGAGCTACTTTCTGTTGTTGATAACGCGATGAGTATGGCGCAATCAAAACAAGTAAATGCATGGCACGTGCAACGCGAGACCGATTTAGTTAATAACGTAAGTGCAGGTTTTGGTAATCAAAACTGGCGTAAGGTTATTAACGAGGTTATTGAATCTAAGCGTGTACATTTAGTTATGCAGAATATTATGCCGCTTGGTAAAAGTATTAAAGCCTATGCTGAAATACAAGTGCGATTTAAAACAGAAGACAATCAAGTACTCCCTACCGCTTCTTTTTTAGCAATGGCCGAAAAGCTTGATATGGCAATAGAAATTGATCGCCTGATCATCGACTCTTCTCTTGAAAAGGTTAAAAGCCGTAACTTATCCGAAAAGTTTTTTGGTTTAAATGTAACAGCCTCTAGTGCACACAACGATCAGTTTGTAATTTGGCTAGAACGCCGATTATTAAAAGATACGCATATTGCATCTAAACTAGTATTTGAAGTAAGCGAGTTTGGTTTACAGCAAAACATAAAGGCTAGTAAGCGCTTTATCGACATGGTGCACAGAGTTGGCGCACGCGTTACTGTTGAACGTTTTGGTGTTGGCTTGACTTCATTTAAGTTTTTCCGCGATTTAAAACCTGACTTTATTAAAATGGACGCAAGTTATACTCGCGGCCTAGAAGACGATAAAAACAATCAGTACTTTATGCGCTTAATGGTCGATTTAGCCCACCGTATTGGTGTTAGCGTATTTGCTGAGGGCGTTGAGAGCCAAGAAGAGAAACACATAATAGAAACTTTGTGTTTAGATGGCGTTCAAGGTTATTACATAGAAAAACCTAAAGATATTTAATTAGTTTTTAATTAATAAAAAAAAGAGCATTCGTTGCTCTTTTTTTGTTTCTGCTATTTGAGTAATTCCTTACATCAAAATCACATTAATTTTACAGCCTTGTGATCAATATGTTTGTCCTTGCGTTTATTTAACTGATAACGACTCGCAAATGTTGTTTATCGGGGCAGAAAAAAGGATAATACGCAGGACTTTAATAGCGTGAGGCACACATGACAGAATATGTCTTGTTATTGATTGGAACCGTTCTGGTTAATAACTTTGTATTAGTACAATTTTTAGGCTTATGTCCGTTTATGGGCGTATCAGGTAAGCTTGATACAGCGATTGGTATGTCTTTGGCAACCACGTTTGTGCTTACCCTTGCCTCTGTAACTAGCTATTTAGTTAACCAATATATTTTAATCCCTCTGGATATCGAATTTTTACGTACCATGAGCTTTATTTTGGTAATTGCCGTTGTAGTGCAATTTACCGAAATGGTTGTACGTAAAACAAGCCCTACTCTATATCGTTTACTAGGCATATTTTTACCGCTGATCACCACTAACTGTGCGGTATTAGGTGTAGCTCTATTAAATATCAAAGAAGATCATTCATTTTTACAATCTGCAGTGTATGGTTTTGGTGCTGCGGTTGGTTTTTCTTTAGTGCTTGTATTGTTTGCAGCACTACGAGAACGCTTAGCAGCAGCTGACGTTCCTACGCCTTTTAAAGGCGCCTCCATTGCAATGATCACCGCAGGCTTAATGTCGATGGCGTTTATGGGTTTTACTGGATTAGTGAAGTTTTAATATGACCTTGTTTTATGCCTTGATAGCGATTGGCTCGCTAGCACTCGTTTTTGGACTTATTTTAGGATTTGCAGCAATTCGCTTTCGTGTTGAAGGCAACCCTATTGTTGAGCAAATTGATACCATTTTGCCGCAAACTCAATGCGGGCAATGTGGCTACCCGGGCTGTCGCCCTTACGCCGAAGCTATAGCCAATGGCGATGAAATAAATAAATGCCCTCCGGGCGGCGAATCAACTATGAAAAAGCTTGCCGGCTTAATGGGGGTTGATGAAAAACCACTTGCAGGCGGCGAGCAAGCAGAACCTATAAAAACAGTGGCTTATATTCGCGAAGATGAATGTATTGGCTGTACCAAATGTATTCAGGCCTGCCCTGTTGACGCTATTTTAGGCGCGACTCGTCAAATGCATACCGTGTTAATTGATGAATGTACTGGCTGTGATTTATGTGTTGAGCCTTGCCCTGTAGATTGCATTGATATGCTACCTGTAGCCGAAACTAAACAAAACTGGAAATGGCAGCTAGATGCTATTCCTGTTACACAAATAGATTAGAGGTTTGAGTGGACAAGTTACTTGAACAAATAAAAAAAGGCACCGTGTGGGCATTTCCTGGCGGCATACACCCACCACAGCAAAAATCACTCTCTAATAGTGCGAGTATCACTCGCCTACCTTTGCCCGACAAACTCATTGTTGCGCTTAAGCAACACATAGGCGCAAACGGTAAGTTACTTGTAGAAAAAGGCCAACACGTCTTAAAAGGCCAACCACTTACAGCGCCTGCTGCTAACTGGTCGGTACCTGTGCATGCGCCAAGCTCTGGTGTGGTTACTGATATTGCACCTATGCCATCAGCACATCCATCGGCCCTACCTGAACTAAGTGTTATTATTGAACCAGACGGTAAAGACGAATGGGTAGCTCTAAATAAAAATAAAAATCCTGCTGAGCTTAGTCATGACGAGCTAATAAATATTATTCACCAAGCCGGCATTAGTGGTATGGGTGGTGCTGGTTTTCCTACTTATGTGAAAGCAGATACTAAGCAGCCTATCGAATTTTTGATTGTAAATGCTGTTGAGTGCGAACCTTATATTACTGCCGATGACGTTTTAATGCGCGAACACGCTAAAGAAGTTATCCAAGGCATTGAAATTATGCAGCAGCTTTTAAACCCAACACTGTGCATTGTGGGTATAGAAGATAATAAGCCAGAAGCTATTGCAGCAATGAAGCAAGCAGCTGAGCATAACTCAAAAATAATTATTCAAACGGTGCCCACTATTTACCCCTCTGGCGGTGAAAAGCAGTTAATTAAATTACTTACTAACCGTGAAGTTCCTAGCATTGGTATTCCTGCCGATATTGGTATTTTAGTGCACAACACGGGTACTTTGTTTGCCGTACAACAAGCCGTTTATGAAGGCAAACCGCTAATTGAGCGTATAGTTACAGTAACAGGTAACACTATTCATAAGCCTGGAAATGTATGGGCACTACTTGGCACTGAAATAAAGCACTTACTTGATTGCCAAGGGTTCTCGCCTGTACCTCAGCAAAGTGTTGTGATGGGCGGCCCGATGATGGGATTTACGCTACCCACAGTACGTATTGGCATAGTTAAAACAACTAACTGTATTTTAGCGCCCGATCATAAAGAGCTAGCAGAACCCGGCCCTGAAAAAGCCTGCATTCGTTGTAGTGCTTGTGCCGATGCCTGCCCTGCTTCTTTATTGCCACAGCAATTACAGTGGTTTGCTAAATCAAAAGAGTACGACAAACTACAAGAACACAATTTATTTGACTGTATTGAATGTGGTGCTTGTGCATATGTGTGCCCAAGTGAAATCCCTCTTGTACAATACTATCGTGTGGCCAAAGTTGAAATTAAAGAACAGCAAGCTGACAAAATAAAAGCCGACAGAGCAAAAGAACGTTTTGATGCACGAAAAGAGCGTTTAGATCGCGAGCAAGAAGAACGTCAAAACCGCCATAAACGTAAACCTGCCGCTAAATCAGCTGACGAAAAGCAAAAAGTAGCTGATGCATTAGCTCGTGTTAAAAATAAAGCCGATAACGGCGATGAAAAATCAGCTGTTGCTGCCACTATCGCACGCGCAAAAGCTAAAAAGCTAGGCGATCAATCTGCTGAATTAGAGCCAGACAATAGCGAAGTAGCAAAAGATCGCGCACTACGTAAAGAACAAGCGCGCAAATATAAAGAGCAAAAATCGCAAAAAGATGAATCGGCCGAGACTGCACCCGTTGATGATAAAAAATCAGCAGTCGCTGCAGCCATTGCTCGATCTAAAGCCAAAAAAGCAGCACAAGCAAGTGACGAATCACAAAGCGATGCCCCTGTTGATGATAAAAAAGCAGCGGTAGCTGCGGCCATTGCTCGTGCTAAAGCCAAAAAGGCGGCACAAGCAAGTGAAGTGGCTGAGCAGACAGTAAGTGAAGAGTCACAAAGCGTGGCACCTGTTGATGACAAAAAGGCAGCCGTAGCTGCTGCCATTGCTCGTGCTAAAGCTAAAAAAGCGGCTAAAGCATTAGAAGACGCTGAGCAATCCGTGAGTGAAGATCCACAAAGCGTGGCACCTGTTGATGACAAAAAGGCAGCCGTAGCCGCTGCCATTGCTCGCGCTAAAGCTAAAAAAGCGGCTAAAGCATTAGAAGACGCTGAGCAATCCGTGAGTGAAGATCCACAAAGCGTTGAGCCTGTTGATGACAAAAAGGCAGCCGTGGCGGCGGCCATTGCTCGTGCAAAAGCTAAAAAAGCAGCTAAAGCATTAGAAGACTCTGAGCAAGTCGTGAGTGAAGCGCCACAAAGCGATGAGCCTGTTGATGACAAAAAGGCAGCAGTAGCGGCGGCCATTGCTCGTGCTAAAGCTAAAAAAGCGGCTAAAGCATTAGAAGATACCGAACAAACTCAGCCGCAAGAGCTACAAGTTGATAGCGCAGCACCGAAGAGTGCAGAAAATAACACCGATGACTCATCAGTTCTTATTAACGCAGATAAACCTAAATCAGCCGACGATAATAAAAAAGCCGCCGTGGCTGCTGCAATTGCGAGAGCAAAAGCTAAAAAGTTACAAAAAGAAGGAAATAATCAGTCATGAAATTAACCATGGCCAGTTCGCCGCATAATCACAGCCATAAATCGTTAACACGATTAATGCTTAGCGTTATTGCTGCGTGTGTTCCTGGGCTAATTGCTCAAGTTTTCTTTTTTGGTACCGGGGTGCTTATTCAGCTAGTACTAGCCCTTGTTGCTGTAAGTGTATTTGAAGCTGCAATAATGCTAATGCGCAAACGCCCTGTTTGGCCTGCATTAAGTGATGGCAGCGCATGGCTTACTGCTGTGTTACTGGCACTGAGTATCCCTCCACTTGCACCTTGGTGGATAATTATTATTGGCTGTTTATTTTCTATTGTTATCGTTAAGCAACTTTATGGTGGCCTTGGTTTTAACTTATTCAATCCAGCAATGGCGGCTTATGTACTGCTTTTAGTTTCGTTTCCAGTACAAATGACCGCATGGTTGCCTGTTACCGATTTAATAAATACACCAATAGGCTTTGCTGATCAGCTAAGCCTAATATTTACAGGTTTTACGGCCTCTGGGTTTAGCCTAGATCAAGTGCGTGCAGGGGTTGATGGCCTAACAATGGCAACACCGCTGGATACCATTAAAACAGACATAGCACACGGTTTAACCGTTACCGAAAGTATGCAAAAGCCACTATTTAACGAATGGGCTGGCCTTGGTTGGGTGTGGGTTAACTTAGGATTTTTAGCGGGTGGTTTATATTTATTAAAAGCAAAAATAATTAACTGGCATATTCCTGTAAGTTTTATTGCAAGTTTAGCACTATGTAGTGCGATTGGTTATATTGCATCACCTGGTACAGAGCCGGGTACCCTATTTCACTTATTAAGTGGAGCCACAATGATGGGGGCCTTTTTTATAGCAACCGATCCGGTATCTGCAGCAACAACTAACAAAGGGCGCTTAATTTATGGCGCGCTAATTGGCTTACTAATTTATTTAATTCGTACCTTTGGTGGTTTTCCTGATGCCATCGCATTTAGCGTATTATTGATTAATATTGCAGTGCCGCTAATAGACTACTACACACAGCCACGTACTTATGGCCATGGAGCAGTAAAATGATCATTTCGTCAATGGCTAAAAATGGTGCTATTTTAACTGCGTTTGCGTTAGCAACGACGGGCTTAGTTGCCTCTATCAATGCACTTACTGCCGATAAAATTGCAGAGCAAGAACAACTACAACTTACTGCGCAGCTACAAGAAGTGCTCGACCCAAAATCATACGACAATCAACTATCACAAGATTGCGTAATTATTACTGACGAAAAACTAGGTCCACACGCAAATCAAGTAATTTACCGTGCTCGTAAAAACAATAAACCAGTCGCTGTTGTTATTAGGCATGTTACGCCAAACGGCTACAGTGGCGATATAAATCTATTAACCGCCGTTTTAAGTGATGGCACCATAGCGGGTGTACGCACTACTAAACACGAAGAAACTCCTGGTTTAGGCGACAAAGTAGAAGTTAAAAAATCACTTTGGATCACAACATTTAAAAGCTTAACCGTTGAAGGTGAAGATGACGCTCGTTGGGCTGTAAAAAAAGATGGCGGCCAGTTTGATCAATTTACAGGTGCAACCATAACGCCCCGTGCTGTAGTGGGCTCCGTTAAAAATGCCGTATTGTTCGCACAAACTAATTTTGATGATATTTTTGCAGCACCTAATGCCGAATGTATGGAGGTAGCTAAATGAGTGAGTTAAAAACATTATACAAAGAAGGTGTGTGGGTAAATAACCCTGCCCTTGTACAGCTTTTAGGTTTGTGTCCACTGCTTGCCGTTACCTCAACTGTAACAAATGCCTTAGGTTTAGGCTTAGCAACTTTACTCGTACTAATAGGCTCAAATGTTACCGTATCAATTGTGCGTAACTGGGTGCCAAAAGATATTCGTATACCTGTATTTGTCATGATCATCGCGGGCTTTGTAACTATAGTTCAATTACTTATGAACGCTTATACCTTTGGTTTATATCAATCATTGGGAATTTTTATCCCGTTGATTGTAACTAACTGCGCCATTATTGGCCGCGCCGAGGCATACGCCTCTAAAAATCCTGTTCATTTATCAGCATTTGATGGCTTAATGATGGGTTTAGGCTTTATGATTGTGCTTGTTGTTTTAGGCGCTATGCGTGAGTTAATTGGCCAAGGTACGCTGTTTGACGGCGCCGACTTATTACTTGGCCCATGGGCACAGAGCTTGCGCATAGAAGTATTTAACTTTGATAACCAATTTTTACTCGCAATTTTACCTCCGGGTGCCTTTTTAGGGCTTGGGCTGCTTATTGCTGCAAAAAACGTAATTGACGCACAAATAAAATCAAAGCAAATTGCACCGCCAGAGGCTGAAAAAGGCCCTCGAGCACGTGTTACTAGCTTAACTTAAGGGGAAAACGTATTAGAGCAACAATTAGCACTAATACGTTTTAAGTTGCATGAATAAAGAAAAACGTCACCAAATATTATCCCGCCTGCGCGACGATAACCCGCACCCAGTTACAGAGCTTGAATATTCAAGCCCGTTTGAGTTACTAGTAGCAGTAACACTCTCAGCGCAAGCAACCGATGTAGGCGTTAATAAAGCCACTCGAAAGTTGTTCCCTGTTGCTAATACACCGCAAGCCATTTTAGATATAGGTCACGATACACTGCGTGATTATATAAAAACCATCGGCTTATTTAACTCTAAAGCTGCCAACGTTTATAAAATGTGCCAAATTTTGGTGAATGAACATAACAGCATCGTGCCAGAAAATCGTGAAGCATTAGAAGCCCTACCAGGCGTTGGCCGTAAAACCGCTAATGTTGTCCTCAACACAGCTTTTGGCTGGCCTGTAATAGCCGTGGATACACATATATTTCGTGTTTCTAACCGCACTAAGCTTGCTATGGGAAAAGATGTTGTTGCTGTAGAGCAAAAGCTTGAAAAAGTAGTCCCTGCTGAATTTAAAGTAGACGTGCATCATTGGCTAATACTGCACGGGCGTTACACCTGCGTAGCGCGTAAACCTAAGTGTGGCAGCTGTATTATTGAAGACTTGTGTGAGTTTAAGGAAAAAACTGATTAGTTCCAAAAGCGCGGCATAAAGCCGCGCCTACAAACATAACACCAGCCCCGTAGTCGCGAGTTTACCTCGCGCAAAAAAGCACAAGCCCCAATAACGCGGCATAAAACCGCGCCTACAAATACAACGCCAACCCTGTAGTCGCGAGTTTACCTCGCGCAATAAAGCACAAGCCCCAAAATCCCAAAAGCGCGGCATAAAGCCGCGCCAATCAATCCATCTAGATAAAACATTTTTATACGTAAGGCCGTGTTAGTAAAATTGTACAATTAATAGAACATTTTCAAAGTATTAATTTCACAAGTCTCAGTCCTTTAGTTATGCTAGTGAGCATTATAAAATTTTATTGCGAAACCCTCTATGCTACCTCTACTTCGTATCTTGATAATTGAACAAGACCCAGCCACTTTACAAGGGCTTTCAACGAATCTGTCAAAGACCATTCCTAATTTTGAGCGAGATGATATCCATATCGATATTATTGAATGCCTCGAGCTTAAACACGCGCTGGAATGTGTAGAGGAAGATGGTGATATTCAAGCCGTAGTTCTAAGCTGGGATATGCACAACAAAGTGGGTGAGCGGATGTATAGCCGCTTTATTGAAGAGTTAAAGGCAATTCGTCTCGAGTTACCGGTTTATGTTATTGGCGACGACACTAAAGGGCTAGAGATCGTAAACGAATCAGAAGAAATCGAATCATTCTTTTTTAAAGATGAAGTAATTTCTGACCCAGAAGCTATTTTAGGTTATATGATCAACGATTTTGACGACCGCTCAGAAACGCCATTTTGGACGGCTTATCGCCGTTACGTCGGTGAAGCAAATGACTCTTGGCATACACCGGGTCATAGTGGGGGTTCTAGCTTTAGAAACTCACCTTACATCAAAGATTTTTATCAGTTTTACGGCCGCAATGTATTTGTTGGCGACCTGTCGGTTTCGGTAGACTCACTAGGTTCATTGTCAGACAGCACTAATACCATTGGTCGCGCTCAAGAGTCAGCAGCGGCGACGTTTGAAGTTAAGCACACCTACTTTGTTACAAATGGTTCATCTACCTCAAATAAAATCATTTTGCAGACACTCCTGCGCAAGGGGGATAAAGTAATTGTCGACCGTAATTGCCATAAGTCAGTACATTATGGCATCTTGCAATCAGCCAGTTACCCCATTTATTTGGCGAGTATTTTAAATCCAAAATATGGCATTTTCGCGCCGCCGTCGTTGGCCGACATCAAGTTAGCAATTGAAAACAATACTGATGCTAAATTACTAGTGCTTACAGGTTGTACTTACGATGGCCTACTTAGCGACCTGAAACAAGTCGTGGATTATGCTCATCAATATGGTATTAAAGTGTTTATAGATGAAGCCTGGTTTGCATACTCTTTGTTTCATCCTAGCTTTCGTCATTATTCTGCGATACATGCAGGGGCTGACTACATTACGCATTCGGCACATAAAGTAGTATCGGCGTTTTCTCAAGCATCTTATATTCATATTAACGACCCAGATTTTGATGCTGACTTCTTTCGAGAGATTTATAGCATCTACGCTAGTACATCGCCCAAATATCAGCTTATTGCATCGCTTGACGTGTGCCAAAAGCAATTAGAGATGGAAGGCTATAAGCTGCTCAATGCGCTGCTAAATCATGTTGAGGAGTTTAAACAACAGATGGCCTCGCTTAAGCAAATTAAAGTATTAGCTAAGCAAGACTTTATGGAAATATTCCCGCATTTTAGTGGTGATAATATGGGTCACGATCCATTAAAAATCCTTATTGATATTAGTGAGCTACCTTACTCATTAAAAGATATTCATAAATATCTACTGGATGAAATTGGGCTAGAGATAGAAAAATATACACACAGCACCATCTTGGTTTTACTCACGCTTGGCGGCACGCGTTCGAAGATAATTCGTTTGTACAATGCATTGAAAAAGCTAGACAGCGGTAAAGTAAAACTATCGAAATCGACGCGCAGAGCTCGCTTACCTGAAAACTTACCAGCCATAGACTTGGCGTGTATTCCAAGCGATGCTTTTTATGGCGACCGCGAATCTGTGCCTATCAGTAAAAGCAACAACCGCATTTGTGCAGGTTTAGTTACTCCATATCCACCGGGGATTCCGCTTTTGGTCCCGGGCCAGCATATTACTGAAGATCATATCGAATATTTGCAAGAGCTGGCAAGCCAAGGACTGACGATTCAAGGCAGTTTTGATGGTGAAATTTATGTTCTTAAGGGTAAGGTTAATAAGTAAAGTATTCACTTAATACTATCCCAATAATGATTACTGGCGGCTGTGTCGCAAGATATTGCCGCTGTATTGCAGCTTCATTAAATCGACTAATCAAGTAATCCCCTATTAAACATTCACTTTTATTTTAATGTCCCTAATTGCCTTATGGGTGGTCAACTAAATTTGGGCTTGGATAAATGCATAGAGGTCGTTGCGCAAGAGCTTGATATCACAAGCGTTTAATAAATATGCATCATTGGCTAATACTACACAGACGCTATATCTGATTGACACGTAAACCAAAGTCTGGAAATTGTATTATCGAAGATTTAGTAAGCTTAAAGATAGAACTGATTAAGCGTTAATTGGAAACTCGATAATACGCTACTTCACATAAGTGTGTTTTAAATAAAAATAGAGATGGAGTGAAAAATTGTTTGGAGTCAGTGGTTTTTATATGCTCAAAGAAGACTTACTCTTAAAATAAAAATGCCTAATAAATTATTTCAGACGTTTTTATTCAATTATTTTCCCCTACACTCAGACAGGGTAATAAAAATTAAGCCGGTAGTTTTTCTAGCCATACCTTTAACCAAGGCTCTGCTACTGGCCATGGTTCAAAATCTTCACATGCATCTATTTCTAGGCGGTTGCCCACAGGCTTTGCTTGTAAATCGCGTAGTAACTCGTCAAAGCTACGCCCTGCGCCACAAAATGTATCGCCGTAGCACCTGTCACCCATTGCAATTACACCAAACGGTTTATCTGTAAGCATTGGGAAAGTGCTATTCATTGCAAAGTACAACCCTGCCAAATTACTCGGTACATCACCTTGGCCTGTTGTGGAGGTAACAATTAAAATATGCGATGCATTTTTTATATCATCAAGTGATGCTTCAGTAATTACTGTTGCAGTATGACCCGCTTGCTCAATTGTGGTTGCAACTTCATCGCTTAAACGCTCTGCACCGCCATTAACGCTGCCTACAAAAATACTAATATGTGCCATTAATAATCCTTTTCTTGCTCTGGCCAACCTAGCTGCTTACATATTTCAAGCATGTCTTCACCTAGTGGCGCTTTAATTGTTATTGATTCATTACTATAAGGGTGCACAAAACTAAGCTCTGTTGCAAATAACATTAGGCGTCTTAGCTCAAAGTGATCTCTAAAAAATTGATTATGCTGGTTATCACCGTGATTTACATCACCAATGATAGGCAGTGATAAGTGCTTTAAGTGTCTGCGAATTTGATGCTTGCGCCCGGTTTTTGGAAAGCACTCAACTAACGAGTAACGCACTGTTGGGTACTTACCAATAGGAATAGGCAGTGCAACTTGGTGCAAGCAATTAAACTGGGTTTGCGCTTCTTGCGGTGCTTTATCTTGATCTGCAAACTTATCGGCTATTTTATCAAGTTCTTCTTTAAGCGGTTTATCTAAAAATACTGACTCTGGTGCAAAACCGCGCACTAAGGCCAAATAGCGCTTAGCAATGGTGCCTTCAATAAATAATTGGTTCATATCGCGAGCTGCTTCCGAGCTCAATGCAAACAGCAATACGCCCGACGTAGGTCTATCGAGCCTATGTACTGGAAATACATGTTGCCCTAGCTGGTCACGCAACATTTGCATAGCAAACTGGGTTTCGTGTTTATCTAAAAACGAGCGATGCACTAATAAACCTGAAGGCTTATTTATAGCCACATAACTTTCATCTTGATACAAAATAGTCAGCTCGCCATATTCAATAGGCGCTGGACGCTCACTCATTGGTTCTCCTAAAAAGGTATCAAGAGCTGTTAGTAATTCAATTATTTCATCACTCCCTGCTTTATTCACAAGTGTCATTTGCGCCATAGGAGCAATAGCAAAGTTACGTGGCAGTGGTTGCTTGTGCGTTATTAATTGTTGTATTTTATCAATAAATACAAATTGTAACCACTGCTCAAATGCCATTGTATCGTGACAAAAAGGAGTATTTGAAAGCAGTGCATCAGCGTCTATTGGCTCACTTTGCCAAAGCTGATGCTTTTGTAAAAGTGCCGTTAACTGCACTAAATAAGTTTGGGTTTGCTGGTACATAACCACCCTCTTTTATATATGTAATGCAATTATACCCTGTTCCCTCATAGGCGGCTATGGCGTATAATTGATGTAATTTTGCAGTAAAAACAGTTGAGAAAACAATGAGTGATCAAATAGCTACATTAGGTCAGCTTTTAGATGGTGCGGGTACTCAGTGGCGTGCTTTTGATATTGGCAGGCATATTACTAAGCTTGATAAAAAACAATTTTTAGCTATTGAACAAGCTCAAGTGCCTTACCCTTATCCTCTTGCTGGTCATGCTTGGCTAGCTATTCAATTTTGGGATACTAAAGCAAGTAAAGAACCTTATGTATGGTTTTTAAAGTTTCCACTAGACGAGCAAAGTATACTTGTAAGTGCTAGTCGCGATCATTTTGCTGATATGATTATTCAAGCCCTAGGCACTGAAATTACAGGTGAGCAAGCTGATGGAAAGCTTGATAATAACCCTTATGTTTTTACGCCAAACGCAAATAAATTAGCGGCATTTAATGCCCAAGTAAAAGTACTATTAAAACAGCCTGCGTCGCAGTATTACGAGCATGCACAATTATACTTTAGCGGTAAAATTGGTTTTGATAATTGGCAAAGTGTTGCACTGCAGGGTATTGCCGATTTTGCACTACGCTTAGACAGCGATACAAACTTAAGTAATCTTCAAAAAGCATGGCCGCATTTACCCATTGAAGTACTGCAACCACTCAGTGCCATGCTTGAACACGTTGAAATACCAACATCAATGAGTGAGTTACTTGTTAATTACACGCAGACCGCAATTAGTAACAACGACACAGTGGCTATAACCGCAGCACTAAGATCTGCATCAAAAGGTCAAGCTCAAGGGCTATGCGCTCAATTAGTTGATAATGTATTAAGCTCACCTGTGGGACAAGACTCTGATGTATTATTAACAATAGCTGGACGGTGTTTTAAGCAATTAGAGAACCCTGAACGCTTACATGTATTTATGGATAATTGCGCACATCATCAAAAAATTGAAGAATTGTTTCCAAGTATTTTTGCTGACTTAGTTGCAATACCGACTATTCGCCCGCATTTATTAGGCTTATTACGTAAAGAAAATCGTAGCGAAACCCTCGCGCGTGCAATTGGAAGGTTATTCTCTTAAATGGCAAGCTTATGGACGTTCATACTTATTGGTAGTGTAATTTACTTATTTTGGCTTAACCGAAAGGTTGCTGAAGCGGCGAACGTTCATGCTAAACGTCAAAGTGAACAATTGCAGGTGCAGTTGATGAGTGTTGCATGCACAAAACGCCGCTTTGGTTTTTTAAAGAGCGGCAAGCCAGGCATTAAAAGTGAATTTATATTTGAGTTTTCAAGCGACGGTGAAAATGCTTATCAAGGTGTGTTAATTATGGAAAATGAGTTTTTGAAAAGTGTGGTTGTTCCACCGCATAAAATATAAAACTTAATATACTTTAAGAATGTGTCTTAAATTAATAAATTTAATTTAAGACAAAAAACTAAGGCGTAACTAAAGTTACGCCCCAATTGGACTGCATCCTGCTAGATATCCATTATCTTAAATCCGTATTATCATCCCCTGAACGAGTAAACAACCTTGTTTACCCTCACATTGCATCCTGCAATATCCATGGCCACCTTGGCAAACCCACGAAATCTATCGTTTGGCTACATCTGTAGCATCATCCCTGGTAATCCTTTAAAGTAGCTCCTGCCACTTTTTGCATCCTGCAATATCCATAGCCATCTTGCCTAACCCACGAAATCTATCGTTTAGCTACGTCCCGTAGCATCATCCCTGGTAATCCTTTAAAGTAGCTCCTGCCACTTTTTGCATCCTGCAATGTCCACTTGCCATCTTGGCAGTCCTGCGTAAACTAACGCTCCTGCTACTTCCTGTAGCGTCATCCGTGATTATCCTAAAGTAACTCCTAGTTACTAAGTGCTTCATGCACTTCCTTATTCTTCCTTGTATCCGTTTTAGCTTGTCCTTTATGCTTCCTGCTAGCGTCTGCTATGTTGCCTATTCCGTATCCTTGGCATTAACTCAATCATTGGGTTATGTCGTCTTGACAAAGAGAAGTTTAAAGCAATCAGGGGGGAGAAATAGGACTTAACATTAAATAAATAAACGTCACAAAAATGAAAAAACAAAATAAACACTGCAGAACAATAACTTAGAACAAAAAAGGCTACTTATTAGTAGCCTTTAAGTGACAATGCTTACGATGATGTGAGATATATCTTACGGTCTTATGTCCGTTTGGGCGCATTGGCTTACATTATAATTTTAAATAGTTGGCTCAATTATTGATTTAAACAGTAACTCGCCCTCTACTTGATTAAAAGTAAGGTGTTTAAATGCTTCAAACTTTTCAGTTTTAAAAAATTCAATGTGCTCCTTACGTGTTACAAATACAGCCATCCCTGTTGACTCAGCGTTACATTTAACCAAGTCATCAAGCCCGCGTAGTAAGTAACGACCAAAGCCTTGTCCATGAAAATGCGGATCTACGGCAATAAAAGCTAAAAAATAGTAATTGCCTTTTTGTTTAAGGGCGTCTCTAATTGTTTGTTCTTTATCTATTAATTGATTTGTTTGTAAGTAGCCCGCACTCAGCATTAATTTTAAACGCCAGTGCCAATAACGCTGCGCTTGTAATTGGCTATTAGATTCAAATACACACGCTACTGCTTTTAATTTATCGTTGCGGTATAAACCAATTAATGGCTGTTTTTCTTGCCAAAAACTACTGAGCTCTTCGCGAATTAATGATCGTAATTTTTTTTCGTAAACTGATTTATTTTCGTCATTGTAGCTAAGCATGTTTAGTAATACAGGATCGTCATGATAAGCCTGATAAATTAGGCTCGCTGCAGTACTAATATCTTCTGCAGCTAAATACTGTACGCTGAACGTATCAGCTGGTGTGGTTACACTCATTGTATTTCCTTTATTATTTTAGCTATAGGCTGTTTAACTTTAAACCTAACTATATACCTAAAATTATTAACCGTAAATTCAGCGAGAGTTTAACTAGCAGGAGGTACAGTTAGGTACTAGTATGAATTTTCATTCATTTAAAGGAGCAATATCATGGATACGACAAAACACGACATTAACACACTTTTTGCACAGCTTGGATTACCAAATAGTGATGAACAAATAGATGCATTTATTGCCTCACATGAATTAGAAGACACAACATTACTCCAAGAAGCTTCTTTTTGGGATGAGGCACAACAGCACTTTTTAGCTGAATCCCTTGCACAAGACGGAGATTGGAGTGAAGTAATTGACGAGTTAGATGTACGCATTCGTCAAAGTAAGTAATTTTATTTAATGTACCCTCCCTTATTTATTGCTAACATAGCATCTGCGCAGCATTTATATGCTGCGTATTTATTTTATTAAAGAGTTATATATCTAATGAATTCAGTTGTATTTGATGCAATCAAAGCCCTTCTCGATGAAGGCAAAACCCCTACTGTAGCACTAACTAAAAGCCGTTTGGCGCAACCGGTTCCAATGCCGATGATTATTGCAGCAGTAAGCCAATATAAAAACAATCCTGATTCAATTAATAACTTCATGAGAAACCCACAGCAGTCAGATAATACTGAGCTTAAAACAAGTCAATTAGATAGAATTGAGCAAAAACTCGATAAACTTCTTGCGCTGCTAGAACAAAAATAATTTGAGACTATAAATGTTCGTTGTTGATTTAACTTTTGATTGCTACCAAGACACCACCCTAGAACAAGCCGAACAAGCAATAAATCGCTTAGTAAATGCACTGCGTTTTAATGGTCAAATAATGGGGGAAGAATTTCCAACCGTTTTAAAAGATGGATTTTTTATTACACGCGTAATGTGCCCTACTGAAGATGCAATGCACCCGCTAAATAACAGCCCGTTTGTTAAGCACAGTATCGAAAAGTTACATAGTGCTGGGCTACTTGCGCCAAAAGTAAAAGTGATTGGACAAGATATTCACTCCAACGGCGCTGATTGCTGCAAAGAACCATCAAGTTATATTTTATATACAACCTATGTGCATACGTGCAGCCCGCTTTATTGTGGTGATGACTTTTTGCCTGTGCCGCTATTTCGTATTCCGGCAATTGCTAATGGTGACTATAAAACGCTTATAAAATGGCAAGAAGATTGGCAAGCCTGCGATCAAATCCAAATTAATGGCGCAACCCGTTGTGAGTTTCCGGCGCTTGAAGAAATATCGAGTATTCAAAGCGACCTATATAGACGCGGAAAAGACATAACAAAGCGAATTAGTTTTTTAACTAAAAAGCCAACCTATTATTATTTATACCGTGTAGGCGGCGTAGATAAAGCGTCTGAACTTGAACGAAAATGCCCTAGTTGTAATGGCGACTGGAAATTACCTGAATCGTGGTTTGGGTTATTCGACTTTAGGTGTGAGCCATGTGGCTTAGTGTCTAATATATCGTGGGATTTTCAGTAATTACACTAAATTAATGAGCAACAATAGCTTGGTGCTAGCTGCACCGAGCTGATTGTTGAATAGACTCTAAACCTCTAATGCCTTTAAAAAAACATTAATGTTAGGCGCTAGTACATGGTGTGTTTTTTTGCCGACAAACTCTAAACATACTTCACCAGTGTGCACCAATACACTTACTAGTAAATCATCTTGATCTGTTAAACCAATAAATACTGTTTCTGGCTGCTTGAGCTTGCGTTTCATTAAAACGTGGCCCGTTATATTTTGCTGTAGCAAATTAAAGTCTTCTTCGTTCCATGCTTGTAGTAATTCAACCTGATGCCCATCAATACTTGCTAAAATACTTCCACCGTACATATGTCCGTATAGCTCGCTAAGCTCTTTTGGGAAATCAAGCTCAAGTGCACTGGCTAAATCATTAAGCGAACCTGCAGGTTGCTGACGCGCGCCCTGCCATTGAATGTTTCCTTGCTCGTCAACCTCACCAACTTCACATGGGCTTGGCCATTGCTCGTCATGCGCAATAAGTGGGTACTTTGTAGTGTTTTTCAGGATATTTTCGCTAAATGTTTGATGAAGTTGTTCTATAAGCAATGCAACAGACATACTGTGAAACTCATTTAAATTAGATATAATGTCCCTATTGTAACTATTTAAGAGCAAACATGACAGATTACAGCAATTCTCCAGACCTTAAAGGTAGCGTATTAGGCCAATCTACTGAGTATGTAGATGTGTACACGCCAAGCTTGCTTTTCCCTATTGCGCGCAAACTAAATCGTGATGCTTTAAATATTGACGAAGCAGAGCTGCCATTTAAAGGCCAAGATATTTGGACTGGTTACGAACTATCGTGGTTAAACGCTAAAGGCAAACCGCAAGTTGCCGTGGCATTATTTACCTTTGAATGCCAAAGCAGCCATATTATTGAGTCAAAGTCGTTTAAACTTTATTTAAATAGCTTTAACCAAACCCGATTTGAAAGCATTGATGTAGTAAAACAGCATTTAATTGATGATTTATCAAACGCGGTTAACAGCCCTGTCAAAGTAACTTTATACAACCCTGATGATTACAATTGCTTAGCGTGTACAGCGCTGCCAGGTGAATGTATTGATGATTTAGATATTGAGATTAATAATTACGATATTGATGCCAATTCACTTAAAGCAAAAAGCGATGAAGTAGTGACTGAAACGCTCTATAGCCATTTACTTAAATCGAACTGTTTAATTACCTCCCAGCCTGACTGGGCAAGTGTAATTATACGATACACAGGCGAGCAAATATGTCGCGAGTCATTACTGCGTTACTTAATTTCGTTCAGAACGCATAACGAATTCCACGAGCAGTGTGTTGAGCGTATTTATAGCGATTTAACAACACAACTTAATATCAAAGAGTTAGAGGTTTACGCGCGTTATACACGTCGTGGTGGGCTTGATATAAACCCGTATCGCTCTACGCATTATAACGATACGCCATTTGCAGTTAAAATTAATCGTCAGTAGGTTATTTTAAACTGGAATATTAGGGGCTGTTGACCTTTCAAGGTTAAATTTGAAGCAGCCTGTTTGGTATTTAGGCAAGGCAGAGCCTAAGTAGTGTGGTTGTTCCCCATAAATAGGCGATAACGTAGCATTAATGCCAAACAGGAGTTGCCCAAAGGGTTCTGCCTAGGGGCTATTCACTCTTTGTTGCCTGCATGGATGTAGGTAAGGGGCGTGAGCAGGACGCGGAAGCTTTGCTCGGTTTTTACTTAGCCCACTAGGTTACAAACCTCGCGCCGCGATTAAATAGCTCCTAGATTGAACAAATTTCAATCCGCAAAGTTCAACAGACCCTCGTATTAAAAAAGGAGCCTAGGCTCCTTTTTATATTTTTTAATTAACTTCGCGCTTAGTGGGTATGGGCATACCACACACATCAACGTAGTTGTGTGCTTTAACAAACCATGGTTCAACACGGTTTTTACGAGCACTGATTAAGTTTTTAAACACCGATGAGTTTGTTTTCATCACTTTAAATATACTTTTATCACTTTGTACATCGCCAAGGACTTGTATATTAGTAATTGGGTTAAATGCTTTTTCTTCAGTTGGTGTGCGCGCTAAACGGTTAAAATGCTCTATACCTTCTAGCACTCGACCAAACACCGTAATATTTTTATCAAGGTAGCGCGGGCCTTGCCCTATTGTTACAAAAAACTCCGTGCTCGCACTATTTATATCGTTGTCGCGCGCCATTGCAAACACGCCACTACAATGCACTTGCCATGTTTGCGTATGTGCTGAGTTTTGAGCTACTGCAAAGCCGTTTAAAAAACCGGTAACTGGTGCATACCCGTCGCCATTTAGCTCAGTAATTATAAGTGGTTTGTTTGTTGTTAAATAAAACTCAGCAGGGACTGTTTTATCCGCAGTTTTAATTAACTTTTTACCCGAGCTGTCGCCACCTTGCGCAACAAAACCCTCAACAAAACGATAAACGCTGGTATTTTTATAAAACCCTTCTCGCGCTAACTTTTTAATATTTTGAACGTGCTTTGGGGCAAGCTGTTCATTAAGTTCAATATACGCATCGCCCGTTGGCAGCGTTACCTTTAAAATATTTTGAGCATCCACTACTCGCCAGTCATTATCCGTTGCACTAGCAATTACCTCACTCGCGCTCAATAAAGGTAGCTCTTGTTTAGCAACCCCATCACCTAGTTGTTGAGCACAACCGCTCAATAAAACACTAAGCAGAGCTGGCAATATAATTTTTTTCATCGCTTATATCCTTATAATTATTATAGCTTTGGTTATTCCCAATCAAACTTATATAGCACATCAACATTTTGATATAGGCCGCTCGTTATTTCTATGTATAACTGCGAAAGTAACTGATAACGCACAGCCACTTCACTGAGCGAATCAAATACACCCACGCTATATTTAACTTGCAAACTGGGTGCTACGTATCCTGATATTTCTACCTTGGTACTATCACCACTACCTGATGAGCTTAAACTTACATCTGACAACCCAAAGGTTTCACCTACCTTAGAAACAACCCCTTCGCTGCGGCTAACCCCTTGAGAAAGTAATAACTGTGTGAGCATAGCATCGCTTGACGAACTTTCTCCATCGCCTAAAGGTTGGCCATTAAGTAAATATGCAAGTGCTTGAGCTTGATCCATCGCAGGCTCAGAAAATATTTTAAGCGTTGGTTGTTCAACATTACCCGTAAGCGTAACCCCTGCAATCACACCATTTGCAGTCGTATCGGGGTTACGTATTGCTTTAATATTTAAAAATGGTTGTTCAATTGAACCGCTAAAACCTACTTGCCCGGTGCTGATTATTAAATCTTGCCCAAAAGCTAAGTAAGTACCTTCAATTAAGTTAAGCTCACCTGTGGCTATAATTGGCGCACCTTGACTCATTTTTATCGCTAAATCACCCGCAACTTTTGATTCCAAGCCAAACGATTCTACTTTTACATCGTTTTTAACAATCACTTTTAAATCTATGTCGTAATCAAACGGAACTGTTTCGGTGGCCTCGGTTTTTTGATCAACAATAATTTCATCATCGCTAACTTGCACTGCGCCCTCTGGGAGCTCTTCAATCATTATACGACCGTAAGGCACAACTACCTCACCAGCAAGCTTGAGTGCATTATTAGCCAAGCCTATTTTTAAATCCGGCGATACTTTAAAAGTAACCCCTTGCTGCGCACGTACATAAAACTGCTCGCCAACTACCGCCACATTTACAGCAGGTTGCGCACCTTGCCAATCAACGTCACCGGTGAGATTTATTTTACCGCCCTGATTGTCGTTTAAGTTGCCTTTTATTGTGGCTGTTGTTTTATCAAACAATACGTTTATATTTGATTTTTGCAGCGCTATAGGTAATTGCTCGCCCTCTAAACTAATATCGCTCACATTAAGCTCGCCATTTAATAATGGATCTTTTAACGTACCTGCTAACGCGACTTTTCCGCTAATATCACCTTTTAACTGCTCGAGGGTTTCAAGAAATGGTTGTAAGTCTGAAAGGAGTATTTTATCAATATTAATAGTGCCGTTAAGCGCTTGCGTATTTTGTATGTCGTCAATATCAATTTGTGTGATTATTTTACCAAGCACACTTGATTCTAAATTAGCTTCAAGCTTGCCAACTTGAGAGTCTGAAAATGCACTAACAGTTAGAGTTTCGATTGGTAATTTAAAACGATCTTCTTCCGAGGTAAGCACCGCTTCTAAGTCGCTAGAATCGATATTTGCGCGTAATGTTTTAAGCGCACCGCTTTGCCAATTAAGTGCTACATCGCCAGCTATATTACCGCGAGTACGAATGCTATTAGGTAAAAAGTGCTTAAGCTCCTCAAGTGCTAAGTTGCTTAGTTTAGCATTTAGCTGACCGAGGTTTTTTGATTGCGCTAAGGTGTCTATGCACAATTTACTTTGCTCAGATGCCCAACAATGTGCACTTACATCAAAGTCGCCACTTTGCGTATTAACCATAATGGCAATTTTTTTAGTATTACTAAAACTAAGCTTTTTATCGCTGAGCATTACATTACTAAGCTCGCCATTCCAAGTGGTATTATTAATTTTGCCATTAACTTCAAGCTCTACACTGCCTTGCTCGGCATCTACAGATGCCGTAAGTTGGTGATCTGTTTTGTCGCCGCTAATATCAATTTTAACGCTATTAATTTGCTGTTCGGCTACAAGCGCCGAACCAACACTTACCGAAACATCAGTTTGCCAATCGGCTGCGGTATCTAACTGCCCTTTTACTGATAATTTATTAATGTTTATTTCATCAAAAATAAAGCGATCGAGTATTAGCGCTAAATCAACAGAGGGCGTTAACCTTTCCCCTCTCACTTTTAAATTTGCGTTGCCATCGGCAGTATATGGAATATTAGCTTTTTCATCACTTTTTAGCGTTACTTTGCCATCAACCTGCCAAGTGTCATCAACTTGCCCGCTTAGTGCTAATTTATTGGTGCCGCTACTTAAATAAAAACTATCAATATTAGCTTTTAACGTGTTGTCGAGCTTAAAGTTCGAGGCAAATTCTAGTGGCACGTCGTTAAGTAATCCGTTTAACTTTGTATTATTCATTTGCAGCTGCCACTTGTCGTCAGCTGCATTAAACGAGCCTTTAAACTGTCCCGAAATATCACTGGTAGCGGCATCAGTTAAGTACTGCGCTTTTAAGTTAGCAAGCGTGCCATTAAAGTTAGCCTGTATGCCTTTTTGCCAATCAACATTGGCTTTTATAGTTGCACTGCTTTCGTTTGCTTTAATGCTTAGCGCTTGTAAAGTTGCTTTGGTGAGACTGCCTTTTAATTGGGTATTTAAGTCAACAGCTGGGTACGCGCCTAATTGGCTATTCCCCTGTAGGCTAAGCTGGTAATCGTCGGCATTACCTTGTGCATTGAGGCTTACATTTCGCACTTTAAGCTCATTACTTTGTGCATCAATAAGCCACTGTTTAATTTTGCCATTTAACTCAAACGGATAGTTTTTTTGCTTTAAATCTGCCGTTGCCGTTAAACTAAGTGGATATTGCCCCTGCGTTTCTAAATTTAAGTTTAGATTTGACAAGTCACCATTCAACTGCAAATTGGCTTGGTGCTCGTCGCTTTGTAAAACAACATCCCCTTTCACGGGCAAATTCCCTGCAAGCTCAGCGTTAAGATGCGTATTAAGCTGCCACTGTTCATACTTTGCTGAGAATGACTCTAAATTAATAACCGCATCTTCCACACTTAATTGCAGCGAGATGTTTTCAATAACATGTTGGGCTTCGTTTTGCTCAATCGTAATGTTAGCTATTTCAAAGTCTTCAACAACTAAATCAAGTGGTGAAGTAAATTCTATATTAGGTAATGCGGGTAGGTGCGTTAAAGGCGCTTGAGTATTTTGCGCCGTTTGTGTTTTCGCATCTTGTTCTTGCTCTTTTAAAGCAACAAGTATGGTGGGAATATTCAGGCTTTTAACCGTCAGCTTTGAACCCTCTGCTTTTGCTGAGAGTTTAAAGTGATTAACGCTTACGTTTGCACTTGGGTGCTCTAGAGTAAATTTATTGATCGCAATGTTTTTTACAGCAATATTAAAAGGTAAGCTGATTTTTTCAAGCGGCTCTATCGGGGCTTCTTCTTGTGACTCTGCAGTTTTTGGTAATGTTAAATTTATAGATTTAGCACTTAAGTTATCTATACAAATTCCATCGCACTGCCACCAAAACAAATCAATTTTCAATTGTTGAGCATTAAAATCCAGCCCATTGTTAGTAAAGTGCACATTAAAGGCATCATTATAAATAAAACGGCCATCTTTAATTTCAATATGTAGGCCATCTACGGCTTTGTTTGCACTATAGGCAATAAATTGATTACCGGGTGCGGTAAATAACAAACAAAATAGTGCAACAACTAACGTGACAAAAATAGCACTTACGGCGGCTGTTATCTTTTTTAATACTGACATTAAATTTCTGGCCCTATGGTAATACTTAAACGTGTGCTTTTACTTTCTTTTGTTAATCCCCAAGCGTGATCTATACGCACAGGGCCAACGGGTGTTAAATAACGAAAACCAAAACCAGCGCCTACTTCAAAGTCATCAGAAAAATCATTCGTCGCAGTACCACCGTCAACAAATAAAGCCGCGCGCCAGTTTTGAGCAAACTGATAGTTGTACTCTATTGTACTGGTTAATAAGTATTTACCACCGATGAGGTCGCCATCATCATTTTCTGGCGATATTGATTGGTACGCAAAACCACGAACACTTTGATCGCCACCTGCGTAAAAACGCAGTGAGTAAGGTACGTTTTCAATATCATCAACTAGCATTGCACCTACATTTGCTTTTAAAAACACTAAATGCTTATCTAAATAAGTACGTAACCATGCATGTTGCATTTGCACCCTAATCAAATTAGTACTCGAAAGTACATCATCTAAACCAAACTCAGCAGATATAAGCCACTGCTCTCCCCAATAAGGAGTCGTGCCGCCTTTTGATTTTTTGCGCGCGTAGCTAATGCCGGGCATTAACATTTCGGTGCTTTCTTCAGGCTCATCACCAATGCGATAAGTTTCTTGGTCGCGGCGTAAAAATGCAGTACGCACCCACTTATTTTCGGTCAACCATTGTCGCTGAACTTGCCCCGTGAGTATTTCACTGTAAGTGTCGTTTGTTAGTTCATCTTCTAACTTGTAGCCAACAGAGAAACGCCATAAATCATCACTAGGATCATCAACTGGAATTGTATAGGCCATGGAAATATCTTGCTGTTTTTGTGCCACATTTAGATTAGTTTCGAGGTAATGGCCGTCTTCTGTGATCCACGGTTTACTCCATTTAAAACGCACTTTGGGTCCTAAGTCAGTGCTATAGCCGCCACCAACTTCATAGCTATTAGCGGGCTTAGGGAGTACATCTACTTTAATAGGAACTTGGCTATTTTTACGTGCTGCAATGTCAGCATAAACACGCACGCTTGCGAAATAAGGGGTGCTTGATAGATCTAAATTATAATCAGCAATATGTGTTGATTTATAAGGTTGGCCCTGCGAGAAAGGCGCTATAGAGCGTATGTATTTTTCAGCGGGTGTATTAGTGGCAATTTGTATATTGCCAAACTGATACCTGACTCCGGTATCAATAACAAAAGTAATAACAGCACCATTTTTTTTAACCGACACTTCTAATTTACGTGCTGGCCACTTAGCATCAAAATAACCAAGTTCTAATAGCATTGATTCTATTTTTTTATGGGTTGAGTCGTATTTACCATGATTTAGAACATCGCCCTGTTTTAAGCTGATGTTGTTAATTAATGCCTGTAATTGGGTATCGCTTTGGCCATCCCCATTTAAAGTAATGTTAATTGCTTCTATACGAGTTGCAGGCCCCCGCTCAACTTTAACAATTAACTCACTGTCGTCTTTATCAAACTCAACTTCAACGGTCGGGCTATAATAACCAAGTGCTTTAATGCTATTTTGTACTTGCTTTTGGGCATAACGACGAAGTGTACGGGTTGGTTTTTCACCAATTAATTGCTTGAGATAAAGGGCTACGTTATTTTCTAAATCACCACTTAACCCTTTAATTTCGTAATCTTCTATGACTCTTTCTGCCGCATAGCTATTTGTCGCAATTAAAGCGCTCACAACACATATGCAACGTAAAAACTTAATAAACAAGTAAATATCCTTACTTTTAATATCTTACATAAAACTGGCTGATTACGCGCATATTAGCATAGCCATAATGAGCAACACATTAACTTAATGACAATCTAACGCGTAAATTTAACTTTGAATAAATATCAGCATAATTAAAATTAGTACGCGTTAAGACAATATTTTAGTTACAATAGTGCCTACGAATAAAAAATTAATTTTAAATGAGTTTTTAATGCAATTCCCTGATGATGATAACGGCCAACTTTTAGCCGAAATAGCCGCTGCTGGCATTGATTTAAATAAAATGCACCAAGTCGATTTTTTTATTTTATTTGAACAAGAAGCCGATGCTGAAAAATTTGCTAAAGAAATAGTCTCTGATGCATTAGTTCAAAATGCTGAGCTTGAAAAATGTAAAGACACTGGCGTTTGGGAAGTTATCACTCAAGTACAAATGGTGCCAGAGCACACCCTTTTAGGACAAGCAGAGCAATACATTGAAAGCATTGCTAATAGCTTTAATGGATACGGTGACGGCTGGGGATTAATGGACGGTGAGGAGGCTTAATTGCCTTTTGGTTCAATATACTCTATCAGTTAAGCTTAGCGGCTTAACTGATTTGCCTTCCTAAAATTGCCTTTATAATCAAATAGCTTATCAGCTACTTTCCAACCATATTTTTTGCTTTTTCGTGCAATAACAAAATCCGGTGGTACTAATTCAAATTGTGCTTTTACTACTTGCTCTGCAGTTTTAAAGTCTATCGGTGTTTGCCCAAGCCCCACGCGTTGACCAAATTGCTTATTAAATATAAATTGCCCGCCTTTATTTGCCAGGTTATATACCTCATCGCAACTTGCACCATCTTCATCAAAATACGTTATTTTAAAGAGCTCATCTTTAATTTGAGTTACTGATAAACCACTACAACGAAGTACAAGTGCGTCTTTTAGGTTTAAGGCATTACGTAATTTATCATCAGGATCGGCCATTACCGCGCCGCAATCGTGGCATTTACGTGCAGCAATATCATTTTGGGCACCGCACTGCTCACACTCTTTAAACCTAAAACGATAATCGCACTGCTCTTTATGCCCATCATCATCTTCTAACAGCCCTTTACATCGCCTGCCAAAGTGCTCTATTACTTTTCCTGCGGAATCAGTTTTACCCCAAAATATATTTGCAAAACCACAGCCAGGACAAAGTACCTGCACAGGTTCATTATCACTATCGCCTTTTTTATCGCCTACTTCTGGGTGAAATAAATTAAAACCATTGCCGGCATAATCGATTACTAAGCAATCTGTTTTTGATTCAGATAACCTGAGACCTCGCCCCACAATTTGTTGATATAAACTAACTGATTCTGTAGGTCTTAAAATAGCTATAAAATCGACGTGTGGCGCATCAAAGCCGGTCGTTAGTACCGATATATTAACTAGATACTTTAATTGCTTAGCTTTAAATTGCTTAATGATTTTATCGCGCTCAGTGTTTGGCGTATCACCTGTTATAAGTGCGCTTTGATGAGCTGGCAAGTAGCTTAATATTTCCTGAGCATGCATTACCGTGGCGGCAAAAACCATAACACCTTCACGCTCTTCACTGTATTGAATAACTTGCTGTAATATAGCTTTCGTTGCGCGCTCACTGTTTTTTAAAAGCGCATTCATATCATCAGTCTTATATTGCCCAAATGCATTGCTATCTAAGGACGAAAAATCATAATGGCTAATCGCTGCATCAACTTCGTTTGGCGGCGTTAAATAATTATGTTTGATCATATACCTGAGCGGCAATTCAAAAATACAACTTTTAAACGGACTTTCTTGAGTACCTTTAACAAAGCCATGATAATGATGATGGTATATCCACCCCGTTCCTAGCCGATAAGGTGTTGCTGTTAAACCCAATACTTTTAACTGAGGGTTATATTCTTTTAAACTGTTTATTACTTTACCGTACTGACTTTTTTTATCCCCATTTACCCTATGGCATTCATCAATAATAAGTAACGAATAATGCTCATTTAATTTATTTAAATTACGAGAAAGTGATTGCACACTAGCAAACGTTACTTGATGGTTTAATGACTTTTCTTTTAAACCTGCTGAAAATATACTCGCCTCTAAACCAAAACTTTTATATTTTTGCGAATTTTGCTCTACCAACTCTTTTACATGAGCAAGTACTAATATTTTTTGCTTAGCAATACGGGCAAGTTCAGCAATAACAAGGCTTTTACCTGCACCAGTTGGTAGCACAATAACGGCAGGATCATTACTCTTTCTAAAGTGTAAAACGGTGCGTTCTACGGCTTCTTGCTGGTAAGGTCTTAGTTTATAGCTCATGGGAAAACAAATAGGTTTGAGTAAGGAGATTTTAGCAAATAATAGCTGGGAGTTTTAAACTTAAATTATATTTTATTGAGGGTAAACAAAAAAGAGAAGCCGAAGCTTCTCTTATATTTAGCTTTAGGCTAAAAATTTCTCAAGCTCAACACCTTCAAACGCTTTAGGACGACGGCCACGGCCTGTCCATTCAATAGTCTCACCATTAAGTTCCATACGGTACTTAGGCTTAACTTTAGTACGTTTGTCAGATGCTCCATCTTGTAAATCCTCTAGCGTAAGTCCTTTTTCTTTTAAAAGATCCAAAACTTCCTGTTTCGCTTTTTGCTGCTGGGTATATTTTGAAATTGCATCATTGATAAGCTGTTGAGCTTTTTCAAGCTCTGTTAATGATGCTGTTTTAATAAAAGATCGGACTTCTTTCATTTATATCTCGCTAAATTATATGATTGGAATTATTTAAATATTCTTTTTTAGTATAAGGGTATTTTTCAAAAATAACTACGACACATAATTTATTAAGGTATATAAAATTTATTTATAAAAAAACCGCGATTAAAATCGCGGCTTTTATCATTCTATATAAATAACAATTAGAACTTAGTAGTAAAGCTTAACTGGAAATAACGACCAGTAACATCATAAGCTTCACCAACAGTGTTTATACCTGATGCACCACTTACTGAGCTTTGATTTGCTACAGGAGGTTGCTTATCAAAAATATTTCTAACTGACAAAGTAACGTCTGTTCCATCAGTGATGTTATAAGTACCTGATAGATCATGATAAATAACAGTCGGAAAGCGATTAAACTTGTCTAAAGGAGCACCAGTTGAGAAATTTTGGTTTCCTTCAATATTACTATCATTTGAACTTGCCCAGTACTTCATGCGCCATGATACTGCAAAGTCATCAACTGCATAGCCTAAATTCAAATTTGCACGATTAGTAGGCGTTAATACTTCACCTCTGTAATCTATCTCTTCACCAGATTCAATTGATGTTTCAGCATACTCATACAAGTGATTCCAAATCAAGTCAGCTGATAATTGCCCGTAAGAAAATTCTTGTTTGTAGCTTAATTCAATATCCAAGCCTTTTGTGCTTAAATCATTTTCATTGCTAGTACCAGAGCTAACTTCTGTCAAAGCACCTCTTGTATCACGTATTGCCCCACCACATGTCGCATCAAAGTCAGATGGATCAACACCGTAGCATCGGTTTAATACAGTTGTTCTAGCAGTTGTAGCAATAGCGTTATCTACAGCAATATCGTAGTAGTCAAGCGTTAATGAAAATTCATCAGTCACTTGCCAAATAGCGCCAACACTAAATGAATCAGATGTTTCTTCTTTTACATCTTCATTACCACCAACATAACCGCCAGTGCTTTGACGTTCAATAGTTGTTAAATTGAATGCGCCTTCAGTGGCAACTCGATTTGCCACTTCAGCGATAGAAAGACAGTTAGCCGCTACATTTCCTGTAGATGATGCAGTAATTGCATCACAAGGATCTGCAACTCCTGCAAATGTTTCGCCTCTACCACCAAATAGATCTGCAATATTTGGAGTTCTAATCGCTCTCGCTGCTGATGCTCTTAATTTTACTGTTTCTGTAGGAGAGTATTGTACACCTGCATTCCATGTTGTTTGTCCACCAACAATTTCATGATCTGAATAGCGAGCGGCTAAATCTAGTTCAACATTTTCTAAAACTGGTAGAACAGTCTCAACAAAAACGTCGTTAGTGTAGAAGCTACCATTTGTAGGCTCAGATTTATTTGTACTTGAAGCACCAGTTTGCGCTAAATCACCTGGAGAGTATGAACCTTTTTCAAGACGATGTTCTGCACCAACAGCTAGCCCAACCATACCACCTTCTAACTCAATTGGTAATTCACCAGAAAGGGTTGTTGAAAATATAAACTGCTCAACTTGACCTTGAGATTTTGCAGGTGATCTTACATATGCAACAGCTTCATCAGACAAAGTTCCTGCACCGAACAAATCTAAAGGCACACACCCTTGAAGTACTGCTAAATCATTAGAACATTGAACGTTACCTTCTGCATTAGTATATACATCTAATGCATTTGCAGCACGTTCAACATTTATTTGACCACCATTTTCTTGGCGCTGGTCAGTTTTACCCCATGAGATATAAGAGTTTAAAAGCCAGTTGTCATTAATTTCCCAATCTATACCTGTCGCAATACGAATAGTATCACGCTCTAAATCTGTTGAGCGAGCACCAAACTCAACCATACGGCGAACTAACGTTGGGATATTATCATCCATTGTTAAATCAGGATTATCAGACATTAAATTTTGGCGTAAAAGGTCTGGAACTAAAGGGCTTCCCAGTTTAATCCCACCAACACCACCACGTGAAGGTAGATATACATCATCCGTAGTAAAAGGAGTTGGTTCAATAGTCGAGTTGTATGTTTTAGATGAATTCCAGTTTACTTCCGTGAAAGAGTGAACACTATCTGAAATATCTTGTTTAAAGTTAACTGCTGCGTATTTACGTTCAAGCGGAGTCACTAACTGTCTGTAAGAAGCACGATTGAATGAATTCTCATCACCTACATATGGTGTACCATCTGCATTATATCCGCCAACACGGCCTTGAGGTGGGTATGAAGAGTTTTGAATACCTACATATTCACCACCTTCATCATTCAAAAATATAGCTTGATCGTATTTAGAGAAATTACGATCAGATGATTTAAGGCCTTTATCGTCATCATATCCAGCAGCAATTGTAACACTACCTGAATCCCATGTATTACCAGCAGTAAGGTTTAAAGAGTATTTTTCACGATCAGATTCATCTGAAATACCTGTTTGAGCATTAACCTCAACACCTTCAAAATCACTTCGCGTAATTATGTTCACAACACCAGCAACAGCATCTGAACCATAAACTGCTGAAGAAGCACTTTTAAGAATATCAATACGTTCAATCATTGATGCTGGTATTGCATTTAAGTCAACCGCATAACCGCTTGAAGGAGAAACACCTGATACAAAGCGACGACCATTCACTAACACTAAAGTTCTTGAAGAACCTAAGTTGCGTAAAGACGTAGTGTTAAGACCAACGCCTGTAGTACCAAATGCGCTATTTGATTGGTTTGAACCAGCAATAGTGACAGGGGATTGATTCAAAACATCAGCTACATTCAATGCGCCCATTTGAATAATATCACTTCGGCCAATTGATGTAATTGGTACAGTTGTTTCAATATCAGTTCGCTTTATGCGTGAACCAGTAACTTGAATACGCTCTACTTTTTCCACACCTTCATCAGCAGCTATTGTACTTGCAGAAAAAACAGCTGTAGATGCTGCACCAAAAGCAATCGCTAAGCGGACGGCTTTTGAAACTTGATTATTTAACATTGGATTCTCCCTAGAATACTATTTTAATTATTTTACTTGCTTGGTCTGTAATTAATCACAGTACCTATTTCGATTTGAATAGTAGTCCCAACCCAACCAAAAGGTCAACACTTGAATAACTAAAAAAACGCCTTTATTTACAACGGGTTAAAGTAACATAAAATAAACAAAATGCATTAAATGCATTAATGCATTAAATGCATTAATGACCAATGCATTTTTTACGCTAATTGTTTTTTTGGAATGAACATTTAGAAAAATAGCTTTGCAATTTTCTTACAGCAAAAGAGTTACAAAAGTAAATGTGTATCTTTTAGAGTGGGGCAAGGTTTGAATCGGGGGAGGTTAAATTTAAAAAGTAAACATCACACTTAAAATTCACGATAGCTAGAAGTATAAAAATTCATATTAGTGTCTAATTTAAAAACACTTATTAAAGCAATGTGTTAAATACAAAAAGGCCCGTAGTCACGTGACTATGGGCCTTTTAATTAAATTTCTAATATTAGAATTTCAAGTTAAAGCTTACATGAACAAAACGACCTAGCGTGTCATAAAAACCAGCTACAGTGTTTGCATTAGAAGCTACAGTATTACCAACTAACGGTGGCTCTTTATCGAAGATATTATTCATACCGCCAGTAAAGGTTAAATGCTCGTTATATGAGTAGCTACCTGAAACATCAATAAAGTTATATGCTTCAATACCGCCATCATCAATTAATAACGTATCTGCAGTTCCTTCATAATCTACAGATCCGTAATAACGCCATTTAACACCAACACGCCAATCATCGCGTAGGTAATTTACATTAGCCGTGTGACGCCATTTTGGAGATGCAAAACAGTCTGTACTAATAGTGCCTGAACAATCGTAAGCTAATTCCGCATCACCTAAAATAGGTTCAACTTCTTTTTGAATGCTGTAGTAACCATTAATATCAAAGTTTAACGCACCTTCTTCTAGGTCCATTTTGTAAGCTGCTGTAAAGTCAACACCTTCCCATGTTTGACCACCAATGTTATCGCTCAAGTTTGTAACGAAACCAGCTTGGCCTAACCATAAGCTGCCAGATGGGCTACGAGTAACATTGTCACAGAAGAATGCATCGCCTGTTTCAGCACAGTTGTTAATAATTCTTTCTGCACCTACAACACCAATTACTTTTTCAATTTCAATTTTGAAATAATCAATTGAGAAGTTAAATCCATCTAATGGATTTGCAACTAAACCGATTGTGATTGTATCGCCTTCTTCTGGCTCAAGTAACTGATTACCACCAGCGAACTGATTATATTGACCAGCTGGAGACTCACCAATACCGCCGTACTATGAAGCACTTACACCTGTATTAGCACATTGGCTAGCAGAATAAGTTGGACGGTCACCTACAGCAGCTGCATTTGGATCACCAGCACAAGGGTCATCACCACTCCACAAGCTAATGCTTTGTGCAGAAAATAACTCACCAACATTTGGTGCACGTACAACTTTTGCATAACTTGCTCTTAGTTTATATGCATCTGCAATCGTATAATCTGTACCAATTGAGTATGTAGTGTCTGAACCTGTTGTTGAATAATCAGACCAGCGAGCAGCGGCTGATACATTTAACTCGTCAAGTACAGGAATTTGCAATTCACCATAAACTTCATTTACATCAATAGCACCGTACAAACTTGGAGATGGACCACCTTGACCTAACAGTTGACCTTCTTCGTATACCGTATCTGAAACACGTTCGTAATCTTGCTCACGACGTTCAAAACCGAATACTGCAGCGATAGGAGCTGATGCAGAAGGTAGGCTCCAATCAAGTTCACCGGTAACGTAACCACTGTAAATAATCTGTGTTACTAAACCGGTTTGTGTTCCAACACCAGCTAATTGTGCAGCTTGCTCTGCGGTAACACCATCTAATTCAAATACGTTATATAACAAACAACCATCTTCAGTATCACACTCTGTACCTACAGCGCCAACGCGTGGAGCAATTTTTGGCGAAAGTAAGTCATTTTTATAAACTGAGCTTGACGTTGTTGCAGAGTAGTTATAGCTAATATCGTAAGACCAGCTATCGTTAATCTCACCTTCCATACCTGTCAATATTCTGTATGACGTATGCTCAAGGTTATCCTCTCGCGGACCACCTTCAACGTTACGTTTACCAATGTATGCAACGAATTGATCATCGCTGCCTTGGCCAAATAACGTTTGTAGTTGTTCTTTTTGAAGATCAGATAATAACGGGTTGTTATAATCGAATAGAATTTCTTCGTTATAAAAAGTACCAGATTCAGCGATTTGGCCTGCTGTTCTGTTGTGCATAAATGAAAATTCTAAATATGGTCTAAAGTGTTCATTTATTTCATAATCAATAAATGTACCAAACGTAAAGCGCTCATTTGGACGTAAAAAATGGTTTACCGGTGCAAAGTTATAACGGTAGCCATCATCTTCCATAAAACCTTGGCCATTTGGGTTCAAATAACCAAAAAGATTCTGATCGTAATCAACTTCACCGTCTACAACCGGGTAAATATCAAAATGAGGATTTGGAGTAGTAGCAGAACCACTACATGACTGGCCATTGCCACCTAAAGCACACGATGAATAGTCTCGAGTACCTTGTACTAATTCGTTTTGACGGTTATAAGTAACATAACCTACGGCATGACCTTTACCACCATCAAATCCACCACCAACAGTAAAATCGATGCTATAAGCTTTACCATCGATTCCAGTATTACCTGTATCGTAGTCATAACCTTTGTCATCCATCAAACCTTGCATGTACTTGTTATCGTTGTTGTGCTGAAAGCCTGATGAGCCCACATTTAGTGAAATACCATCAAACTCATCATCCATAACAAAGTTAACAACACCAGCAACGGCATCTGCACCGTATACTGCAGCTGCGCCACCTGTTAGTACATCAACGCGTTTGATTAAAGAGGCTGGAATTTGGTTAATGTCAGCAACTTGAGAGGTAATACTACCAGCCTGCATTCTGCGACCATTTATTAACACTAGAGTTCTGTTTGAGCCTAAACCACGTAAATCAACAGTTGCAGTACCTGTTGCGCCATTAGCTAAGAATGAGCTTTGAGCGGCTTCTATTTGTGGAAGTTGGTTTAAAACATCTTCAACACGAGTAAAACCACTTAGCTTGATTTCTTCTGCTGTAATTATGTTTACTGGCGAAGCACCTTCTAAATCTGTACGTTTAATACGTGAACCAGTAACTTCAATTCGTTCTACTTTTTCTACGCTATCTTCTTCTGCAGCAAACGAGCTTGCCGAAAATGCAGCAGTAGATACTGCACCAAATGCAATCGCTAAGCGAACTGCCTTTGAAACTTGATTATTTAACATTTGATTCTCCCTGGTGTTACAACTTTATAGAAGCAACTATTATTTATTTTATTGTTACATATTTTTAACGGAAACTAAGGCAAATAATAAACAAAACATTAAAAGGCCAACAAAAGTTAACAACACTTTGCAGAAAAGAATAAATAACGCAATAAAAAGGAAGTTTAAGAAGATTTAGAAGATTTAGAAGATAAAAACACCACAGCGTTACTATTTTGGGTATTATTAAAAAAGTCCACCCTGATAATTTAACCCAAAATAAACATTGTAGTTCGAAATAAGATCAACCATTTCAATTAGCGGTACAATCTGCTTTTCTAAATAAGTTGCATAGTCATACCTATGAAAGCCTTGATACAGCTCAACTCCGCGAGTGGTGTAAACGAATGTAACAAATTCACCTCTATTAACTGTAAATTCGCTATTTTTTTTCTGGTGTTTTTTAACTGCTTGAACATGAGGGGGGATATTTTTCTTATAATCGATTAAGTTTTGACCTAATCTCTTTTTAAATATGAGTAAATCATCAAACTCACCTTTAAATAGCTTTGTTGTATAGTCTTTTACAAGGTCATTTATGTTTAAATTTCCATCAAAAAGACTAGTAAATAAATCGAACTGAAATTGTTGAGCAAGTTTAGTCCAATCACTTCTTACCGTTTCTAATCCTTTAAATACTAGTTTTGATTCGTTTGGTTTAATTAATTTACCTACGTAGCGCTTTTTAGAGCCAACTAACTTCCCTCTTATTGTTGGTAAAAAGAAAGGGCTATAAAGAGATTCAAATTCTATTTCTAAATGACTTTTTAAGTTGTGCGTTTGTTTCATCTCGTCAATCCAATCTGTAGTTATCTTTTTAGCTAAAAACACACCAATTTCATTACACTCATCTGGTGTTAGCTCATCATCCAACTTAATAAACGTAGAATCGGTATCACCATAAATAACGCTATAACCAAGATCTTCTATCCATCTTTTAGTTTGTAGCATAATTTCGTGCCCTCTTAACGTAATAGAGCTCGATAACCTGGGATCGTAAAACCGACAGCCTTTTGAGCCTAAAACACCATATAAGCTATTCATTATTATTTTAATTGCTTGAGAAAGCATTTGATCTTGATTATCTTTGGCAAGCTGCCTTTGAGATGCCAGGCTTTTGATAAGTAGAGGGAGGTGATGCTTCTCTCGCGAGAATACGGCTTCGTTAAAACCCTGAACACTTTGGTTTGGATTTTTTAAACCTTCTATTAGTCCAAGTGGATCAATGTAAAAAGTTTGCATAATACTGGGGTACAGGCTTTTAAAGTCTAAAACAATGACATTTTTATAAAGGCCAGGAATAGACTCCATTACATAACCACCAGGGCTTTCAAATGTAAGTCCATGATCGCCCATATTTGGGGCAACATAGCCACTGCGATGCAGTAATGGTAAATACATATTAATAAAAGCAGCGACAGAGCCGCCCTTTTTTTCAAGCTCTAACCCCGTAAGCTTTGTTCTTATAATAGAAAAATCGAGTAGCTTTAATTTATCAAAAATTTTATTTACCAAAATACAATCTTGTCGATTATATTTTGCTAAAGAAAGTTTATCTTCGTTAAATTGCCTAATAATTTCCTGCAAACTATTAGCCGTGTCAATTAATTTAGACTCACCCAGCACTTGATTTGAAACATTAGCTAGAGAAAAACTCTCAAAGCTATATGTACCATTTTTTAAAGTGTCTATTCCATCAACCACACATCGCCCAGGGATCGATACTCGAGTAAAGTGTCCTTTACGAACATATAAAGGTTGATCTCCCCTACCCAGTAATAACTTAATGCCTAATGCCTCAGCTCTTTCATGAATAACCGAAAAATCGAACTCAATTACATTCCAGCCAATTATTACATCGGGATCGCTAAGCTTAATAAAATGCTCTACCCCCTTAAGCAGCTCAGCCTCATCTACACACCAAATAATATCAAACTCTAGGTTTGCGGCTTCTCTATCTGGCTCGCCAATCATTAAAACACAGTCTAAATTACAGCCCACAAGTCCAACAGAAAACAAAACGCCACTTTCGTTACATTCAATGTCTAACGAGAGTTTATTAAGAGCTGGGGAATACTCATCATTCGCTTTTAATTTAGCGTTGGTTATTAATGTATAGCTATCTTGCTTAAATACATTACCCGTTATCCAAGCACCTCCTTTTATAAAGCGCTCCATTAGGTAGCGCTCTATTGGTCGAATATCTTCTTCAAATAATACAACTCCACGCTGCTTTAAAGCTTTAGTAGCACAATAAAAGTGTTTAAGTGACTTGAAGTAACAGGCCGACATATCTTCTTGCTGAAAGCTTTTTAACTCAAGACTTTTAATATTAAAGATAAATGACTCAGCTGCTAATATTTCATTCGCTATTTCAGCATCTTTACTTTTGATAAAAAACAGCGCATTTTCGTTAGTCGACACCGTTTTTATAGGCCCTTTATCACTACAAAACCACGCTTCGTAGCAGATGCCGTTAGCAGTATCATAAGCATGAGAAGAAACAATAAAACCAGCTGTTAAGTACATTATTACTAAACCTTATACATATATATGTAAGTTTTTACTTAATTCAAAATGCTTTAAAGCCATACATTCAACCTAAATAAACACTCAGATACTTTATTTGCTAAATTAATCTCATCACTTCTTGTAGTTACACCCTTATAACTCTAAAATCCATAGCACTGTAATTATATACATACTTTAGGTAAATCATCCCATGCTTTCTGACTCACTAAAAAAAACAATTAGGCAAGTACACCAGCATGTGGCTAGTAACCTAAACGATTATCGCCCTCGTAGCAGTCAAAACTACCTTGTAGCTGAAATAGCAAAAACCCTTGCAGGCGAATACCATAAAAAGCAGCGCATATGCGTAATTGAAGCTGGCACCGGTACAGGAAAGTCTCTTGCCTATTGTTTAGGCGCATTACCGCTTGCCTTAGCGCAAAAAAAGAAGCTAGTTATTTCTACCGCAACCGTTGCATTGCAAGAACAATTAATAGCAAAAGAACTGCCATTTTTTAAAAAGCATTCAGGTCTCGACTTTAAATTTGATTTGGTAAAAGGTCGCCATCGTTATATTTGTGCCCACAAACTACATAATGCTGTAAACGGCGATAGCCAAACACAAATGGACTTTATGCCAACGCTTACTTCACCACTGAGCACAATGGAAACCAAGTGTTTGAATGATCTATATAACGCCTATGTTAATAAAAAATGGCAAGGCGATAGAGACAGCTGGGCCGATACTGTACCCGATAGAGTGTGGAGCTTAATAGCCTGCGATAAACATTCATGCCAGCGCCAAATGAAGGCGCATCAAACGTGTCCGTTTCAGCTTGCTCGTAATCAATTAATGCAAATGGACGTACTAGTAATTAATCACTCATTACTACTTGCCGATTTAGACTTAGGCGGTGGTAAAATTTTACCAGAGCCCGACAACACCATTTATGTAATTGATGAAGCGCATCATTTAGCACATATAACACGCGATTTCTCATCGGCTGCAGCAACGATTAAAGGCACAATAGAATGGCTTGATAAGCTCACCAAGTTTAGCGGGAAAATGGCGAAGGTTTTAGTAGGGCAAAGAGCCATTGGTCAAAACTTTAAACTTTGCGACAGTATTAACGATGCGAATAAAGATTTAAAAGTAGTTCGCGATATTCTTGATAATGCCGACTTTGAATACTCAAAAGACGATACTTATCGCTTTGAGCACGGTGAAATCCCAGAATCATTGCACAGTAAAGCTAAAGATATAAGCGAAGCCACGCAAGATGCGCTGCGCTGTTTAAACAAAATGCACGACACCCTTACCCAAGATGTTAGCGATGGCGATATAAAACCTTATGTTGCCGACCCCATATTGGGCGAAAGCGGACAATACATAAACCGATTAGAGCAATTAAATAAACTGTGGTTTAGTTACGCTAAAAAAGGGGAAGGAGCTCCCCATGCAAGATGGATAAAACGCCTTGAATACAAAAGCCATCACGATCACCTATTAAGCGACTGCCCTATCGAAGTAGGTTACTACCTAAAAGATAAATTGTGGAGAGAATGCGCAGGCGCTGTTTTATGTTCGGCCACATTAAGCGCGTTGGGTTCGTTTGATCACTTTGCCTACGAAACAGGACTTGCTAAAGAAGAAGGCGTTAAATTTATTAAAGTACCTTCTCCATTTGATTACCCCAAACAAGCCACTTTACGTATTCCGGTATCAAAAGTAGAACCTACTGATAAAGACTTTAGTGACCACTTAGCTAAAACATTACCAGAGTACATAGATGATAAAAAAGCGAACCTAGTATTGTTCGCTTCTTACTGGCAAATGGACCACGTAACAAAGTTTCTTAGAACAAAAGGTTTTAACTTATTAGTACAAGGTGAAATGTCGCGAGAAGCATTGCTTAAATTACACACTAAAAATGTAGACGAAGGCAAAGGCAGTATTTTATTTGGAACACAAAGCCTTTCGGAAGGTCTTGATTTGCCTGGGAAATATTTAGAGAACTTAATAATTACTAAAATTCCGTTTGCGGTACCTACTTCGCCAATAGAAGAAGCGCAAGCAGAGTTTGTACAAAGCAAAGGTGGCAACCCGTTTTTAACGATTACCGTACCAGACGCCGCAAAGAAATTGGTGCAAAGCTGTGGTAGACTGCTGCGAAAAGAGAGTGATGAAGGCTGTATTACTATTCTCGATAGACGCTTAGTTACTAAGCGATACGGTAAAGCCATGCTCGACACCCTACCACCTTTTAAAAGACAAATAGATTATTAATGTTTGAACTCGCACTCGATCCAACAACCTGGGCTGTTTTATGTGCTGTAGCACTTGCCGCAGGTTTTATAGACGCTATCGCCGGTGGCGGTGGTATGTTAACTGTGCCCGCTTTATTAACTGCAGGCTTACCTCCACATTTAACATTAGGCACCAATAAACTCGCGGCTAGTTTTGGCTCCTTAACAGCTAGTTATACGTACTATAAAAAGAATTTATTTAGCCCGAAATTTTGGGCAGCCTCCATCATAGCTACTGCAATAGGTGCATTGATAGGTACTGTTATTGTTGATCATTTAAGTATCGATTTTTTAAACAAACTACTACCCATTATTATTATTTTAGTTGCCGCCTATAGCTTATTTGGGAATTTAAGTACCACAGAAGGCGATGAACTGCCTAAACTAAACAAAGCGATGAAAATAAAACAATGGCTACAGGGTTTAGCATTAGGCTTTTTTGATGGTTTAGCAGGCCCAGGTACGGGTACTTTTTGGACTGCTTCTAATGGCATGCTTTATAAAATGAACTTGCTACTCAATTGTGGTTTAGCGCGTTCAATGAACTTTGTTTCTAACTTTATATCTTTAATTACCTTTGTAGCACTCGGACATGTAAACTTTTTACTTGGCATTACTATGGGCTTTTTTATTATGCTTGGTGCATGGATTGGAGCGCATTCAGCAATACGGTTTGGTAGCAAATTTATTCGCCCTGTATTTAATACTATGGTTATACTTTTAGCATTAAAGCTAATTTATGAGGCTTACTTTTAATATGCACCCTACAGCTTTAGATAAACTACGCCAACAAGTTGCAACGCTAAAACAACAAGCTGAGCAATTTGATAAAGCTAAACTTTTTTCTAAAAATCGTTACATGCAAGCACAACCTAGCTTGTTTGACCGCGCCGTTTTTAGTACAAAAAGCATGAACCTAGTCGATTACGTAATAGAAATAGAAGACGAAGTGTCACGATTACCGCCAAGTGAGCATCGCCATGCTTATACCTACGCGCTTGAACGTATAGGAGCTCAGGTACAAGCTGTATTCAATGTTATTAAATCAACGCCTATTTGGATTAAAGAAAACAAAAGCCATTATAAACCTCGCCCTAAGCAAACTGTTTATAAGCACGCTGTACAAAAAATAATGCAATCATCGCATGAGCTTTACGACGAATTAAAACAAAACCATGAGTTTGAACGCCGTTTAGTACTCATGATTGAAGAACGTAAGATGCAAATGGATAAAGCCTCGCCAGCTAAAGCACAAAAACTTAACCTTGAAATATTAAGCACACACGCTCGATTAGGTCGCTGCAGAAAAGCAATTTCTGCCACCGAAGACAAAATACAACAAGTAGAAAAACAGCAGCTGCGTTAAGGCGCACTTTACTATGCAGCTTTATTATCATCCATTGTATTCAGACCTTATACTCCCAGAACGTCATCGATTCCCTATTCAAAAGTATAAGTTACTTAAAACCGAAATAGAAAATCTAGGTGTTTCGGCTATTCACTTTAAAGATCCTAAAAAAGCAACCGCATCTCAACTTGCGCTATGTCACAGCCAACGTTATATAGATGATTTTTTAAATGGAACGCTAAGCGATAAAGCAATTAAAAAGGTGGGATTTCCCTATTCGCAACAACTTGTAGAGCGTACTCTTTTATCAATTGGCGGGAGTATTCAAGCTGCTGAAGCGGCTTTTAGTCACGATCTAACCTTCAATTTAAGCGGTGGTTATCATCATGCCTATAGCGATTTTGGCAGTGGCTTTTGCATTTTTAATGATTTAGCTATTGCAGCAGCACATTTAATAAATACAGAGCAAGCCGACACTGTTTTAATTTTTGATTGCGACGTACACCAAGGCGATGGCACAGCGAAAATCACTCAAAACTATAATCAAATTATTACCTGCTCAATTCATTGTGATCAAAATTTCCCGCGTAATAAACAAGAGTCTACTTACGATTTTGCATTGCCCGCTAAAACAACCGACGATGAGTACCTTGTTACATTAAGGCAAGCTCTCGATTTTTGCGTGCGCATACATAACCCTGATATTATTTTGTATAATGCAGGCGCTGATATTTACACTAAAGACGAGTTAGGCTTGTTTAATATATCTCTCAATGGCGTATATGAGCGCGACTTGTTTGTTCTCAACTTCTGTAAGCAACATCAAATCCCACTAATGTGCGCTTTAGGTGGCGGTTATCAGCGTAATTTGAGTTCACTAATTAATGTTCATAAACAACTATTTAAAGCCGCTATCGATTTATAGTAAGCCTTAGTATAGACTCAGTTAAACGGATTATTTTAAAGCGGTGGGAATATGCGATTACACGAAGATATACACAACTATTACGAAAAGATTGTAGTTGAAGAAATCATCAAACTTAAACTTGATGAAAAATATGGTGAAGATGTAATGGCTGACTTTTGTTGTACGGTACTAAATCAGCTCCCGCCACGATATATTCGCTACGATGTAGATATGGCGTTTTATTTACCGCAATCAGAACGCATACATATGGAACAGCGTGTGCAAACAGCAATAAATGTCGCCATTAGTCAAATATCAAAAAAGAAAGAGTTAAATGACAAGCCCACTTGATCAAGCCCCTACACATATTAAACTTGCAGTAGATTTAATTATGATACTAGAGCAACACGATGTTGCTCCAGAAGAGGTCTTAAAAGCACTCGATATTGTTAAAAGCGACTTTGAAAAAAAGCTAGAAAAGCCATAACTCTATTCTATTATTTGTATGTCGTACTCGGTAACGATACCTTCGTGCTTAGTGCAATCAATTTTAACTTCACCAAATGTGCGCCTAGGCGAAGTTGAACGACGACAGGTCATATTTTGTGCTTTAACGCCAAATTGCGTTATATACAACGCAACTGTTTCATCTATTAGTTGTTTTTGCTGTGTACTCGCTGCACTATAAAATGCATCGTATTGCGCAGTCCAATTTTCAACCCCCGCTTCTTTTGCAACGCCTAGCCAGCCCATCCCTAGTTTAGTAGATTGCTCCAAGTATTGGCCTTTCAAAAACATAAACGCCAACGTGTATTGTGCGCTTTTATAGCCTAGCCCAGCAGGCTCTTTTAAATAATTGAAAGCGGCCTCAAACTGTCCTTTTCGATACGCTTTAATACCATTGTATTCATTCTTTTTCATGGTGGTATCACTGTAAAGGTTGATTGGGCTTGAATTACATCCACCCAACAAAGTGATAAATACCATAGAAGCTGCAGCTACTGAGAACTTTTTCATTCTTATCCTTAATTTATTATTTTTATATGCCGGCTCTGAATATGGCTTACAGTGTTTATAAACCCTGCTATTCTAAAAGCCAATCAGCATAATTAAAATACTATCATGACCTTAGCAAGCTTACTGCGATTATTTTTTCTGGCCGCTATTTGGGGCGCATCATTTTTATTTATGCGAATGGCAGCTAACAGCTTGGGGCCTGCGGTATTAATTGAGCTTAGAGTAGGCTTTGCTGCAGTTACTTTATTTATTGTTGCTTTGTATTTAAAACGTCGCTTGGCGTTTACTAAACACAAAAAGCACTTTTTTATAATTGGCGCTCTTAACTCCGCCCTGCCTTTTTTACTTTTTGCTTATGCCGCGCAAACTATCAGCGCATCTACGTTATCTATTTTAAATTCTACAACGCCTATTTGGGGCGCAGTTGTGGGTATTACCTGGAGTAAAACCAAGCCAACTAAGAGTATGGTTTTAGGCTTGCTGTTGGGTTTAGTAGGTGTGGCAATTTTAGTTGGGCAAAACCATCTTATACTAAATACTCAGTCACTTATTGCTATTGTAGCAGCGCTAAGCGCTTCATTTTGTTATGCCATTGCATCCCATTACACAAAAAATGCGCCAAAGCTTGCACCGTTTGATAACGCACACGGCTCAATGTGGGCAGCAAGTTTTATGGTACTGCCCCTTATACTTTTTATGCCAATGCGTGAAGTACCAACCACCAACGTTATGCTTGGCGTTTTAGCCCTTGGCGTAGTGTGTACAGCGCTTGCTTATATTTTATTTTTTAAACTTATTGAAGATATAGGCCCAACCTCAGCTTTAACGGTCACGTTTTTAATTCCGCTATTTGGCATTTTTTGGGGACATTTAATTTTAGACGAGCAAATTGGGCCAAACACGTTACTAGGCGCTTTATTTGTTATTGTGGGCACTATGCTGGTTACTGGATTTTTACCGCGAAAAAAGCACCTAGCTAAAACACGCTAAGTGCTTTTACAAAGCGCTTACTTTTGTGCTTTTTTGCTTAAGTTTTCAATTAAGTCTTGTGCGCTATAGCTATTGTCGCTGGGTTTAATGCCTTTACCCATTTTAATATCAATCAGGGTGTGTACTTCTTTGCGTTTATCATTGTTGCTCACCTGCACGCCTACACTGCTTGTTGGGCGTGCGCGTGTTTCGCAAGTTAATAAACCACAGCTTCGCTCATATTGCTGGCTTTGTGATGCACTAATAGATGACGCGGGAGCTTGCGATTTAGACTCAACAAAGGTTTCTTTGTTGGTTACAACAAACCAATCGTAGCCTTGTGCTTGGGTAAGCTCAGCCGCGCGTAATAATGCATAGTCACCGGCATCGGCTACATTATTTGATACGCTTTTAAACTCTACTCGGTATTGATCGTCGCTAATTTTTTGCTCGCTGTAACCTTGTGAGCCATTATTTGCGGCGCGATAATCAGGTTTAGATGCACAGCCCGCCATAAGTAAAATACTGATAATTAAAATAGATGTTTTCATAGTTCACCTCGTTTTATACACATTATTATTTGTTTAACTGCCACTTTGCGCTAATTGCTTGCTGCTCTTGCGCTCTATCGAGTGGTGCGCCGCTGATCATGCTATCTATAACAGCATCTAACTCACTGTTATTAGACGCCGTTTGATATTGCGCGCCACTGTTACTTTGCTGCACGGCTGTTTGCGCTTTAATTTGCCAACCGCTTTGCGTTTTACAAGCAATGCTTGTTTGCATTGTATTATTTGAGCTTAGTGCATACTGCCTACAAAGCTCACCTTGCTGATTTTTAAAACTAAGCTGTGCACTAAATAGTGAGCCATCACTTTGCTTATACTCACCACTACTTAGCTGTGTATTAAGTGCTGTGGCTATGTTACTGGCTACTAAATTTTGCGACTCATTGGGTTGTAAATAGCTCGTCATTGCAACACCAAATACCACGGCAACGCTTGCAGCTATTGCTAAACTTTTATTAGCCGATTGCTTAACCTTTTGCCAAGGCGTTAAGGTTACTACATTACTGTTTAACGTGTTTTTTGTCGTTGCTGTATCAAGCTTTACAACCGTTTTAGCTAATGAGTCACTAAGTGGTGCGTCGTCAATACTTGCTGCGTGCTCTTTTACTCGCATGTCTACTTCGCTTAGCTCTGCAAGTCGCATTACTAGCTCATCATCGGTTTCAAGGGCTTTACGCACTTGCTCCATTTCGTGCTCGCTTAGTTCTGAGTCTAAAAAGGCGCTAAGTGTTTCGTCGTTAATGTTCATACTTGCTCCTTTTTAAAGTCGGGTTTTATTAAATTATAAAGTGTACTGCGTGCGCGCGATAATTTACTCATTACACTGCCTATAGGTATATCGAGTGTATGTGCTACCTCTTTATAAGCCATGCCCTGCACTGCCACCAGCGATACTATGGCGCGTTGCTCTTCGGGTAATTGCCCAAGTGCTGTATTTACATTTTTAAGCATTTGTTTATTTTCGAGTGTTTGGTGTTCATTGCTTGTAATTGGCTCTGGTAAAATATCGGCCTGAGCCGTATTTTGCCTTACCTTGCGTGAGCGGTATTCGTCTATCCACACATTACGGCAAATTTTAAATGCCCATTTAGCAGGCTCAACGTCATCCGGAATGCCTTTTACTAATAGTTTTTCAATTGTTATTTGCACTACATCGTCTGCATCTGCTTTACTACCCGTTAGCGAATAGGCAAAACGCCTAAGTATGGGCAATAAGGTTTTTATAGTTTCGTTCATTAATTTTTACCCCTTTTATAATGAAGACGATTCAAAAAAACATTTATTCCCAAATAATTTAAATAATGAAATATTTCTATGTGTTAAACGTTAACTAACCAGTATGATAAATTTAATAGAGTAACCCACTATGAATATTAAAAACACACGCGTTAAACACATAATAACCGCTTCGCTTTGTATATTTAGCGCAACGAGTTCAGCCAACATAGTAAGAGTCGATCAGGTGCTTGGGCAGCTAAACCCAATAGAGCAGCGTATTGAGCAAACTATAGAGCGAGCACAGCGCCTGCCGCTTCCTGTGCCTGTTCCACAAATATCGATTGATGAACTAAAAGCGCAAATTAGTGAGCCAATTAGCAGCTTACCCAATGTGCTTAACATTAATATAAATAGCCAAAACACCGCATTTGTTGAAGTAGAGCTTGAAAACGGCTTTAGAGCAATAGAGCGCCAATGGTTATTAATGGCAAATAGCCAACAACTTAATACCCTAAAGCAGCAAAATGTAACCATTGTATCGGTAAAAAATTACAACGCACTTAACATGAGCTTAGTGCGCTTTAATGTACCCCAAGGTGTTAACTCTAAAAGTGAGTTATTAAAAGCACTTAACTTAGATGAGTCTGCAATACTTGACCGAAACCACATTTACCAAGCGCAAACAGGCGAGCCTGCCTTAAAAGTAACACCAAATAAGCCTGTTGCTCCTTACCGCACACAAAGCGTAAAAATTGGCATGATCGACAGCGCAATTGATACCAAACACAACGCTTTTAAAGGCGCAAATATCACCACGCAAAGCTTTTTACCTAAAGGGTTAAGCTCGCCAAATTTACACGGCACCGCCATAGCGGGGTTAATTACAGGTAAAGGAGTAATGCTCAGCCCGCTTTTAAGCAGTGCAGAGCTATACAGTGCCGAGGTGTTTTATAGGCAATCTGAATATGCACAAGGGGCTACATTATTTGCCATAGTAGAGGCACTTAACTGGCTAGTTAGTAATAAAATCCCCGTAATAAATATGAGCCTAACAGGGCCAAATAACGCAATTTTAGAAGCAAGTATTACTGCAGCAATAAAACAAAACGTATTAATTGTAGCTGCTGCGGGTAACCAAGGGCCGGCGTCGCAGCCGTTATACCCAGGCGCGTATAAAAGCGTGATAGCGGTAAGTGCTATTGATTCAAAAAACCACATTTATAGATGGTCAAATAAAGGCGATTACATAGACTTTGCAGCCCTTGGTGTAAATGTTGTTACAAGCCAAGGCAATGGAAAATTTGGGAGGGAGTCGGGTACGTCAATGGCGGCGCCGCATGTAAGCGCGGCATTAAGTTGTTTATTGTTAAAGCATGGGAATAATAAAACCAAAGCACTTAACGAGCTTACATCGCTGGTCGTCGATTTAGGCGAGCAAGGCAAAGACACCACCTTTGGTTATGGCGCCATTTACCCACCTAAAAGTGCACTTTAACTGACGCCGATAAAACCGATTGCGTATAGGTATTACTACTAAGCTTTGATTGATAATCGCCATATTCAGCCTCGGCTATGAGTGTTACGTGCTCAAACACAGCTAGGTTATAAAACGCATTAACTACATTTCGGTGCTCATCTCGCGACGGTATTTGCTCAAAAAAATCATCCGTTGTTTGCTCATCGTAATCTTTATTTTGATAACGCCAGCCAGCCCCTACTTTGTTAGCCACATTAAAGGCCGTAAATTTGTGCGTAACTTTAGTAGTAAAGCCGTAGCCGTTAAAGTCGTATTGGTTGTCGTCGGCGTTTTCTTTATCAGCACTTAGCGTTGCCATTAGCATGGTTTGGCCATTATTTATAAAATGATAAAGCGCTACATCGGCACCTACACCATCGGCATTACGTGCTTTTGCAGTAGCAAAACGTTTAGCTTTGGTTTTTATGCTCATACGCAAATACGTATGTGGGTTTAAAAAGTGGCCATAGTAAGCACTAGCTTGATTAAAATGTAAAAATGTTTCGCCATCTACATTTGCTTTTGCGCCATCGTAACGAACCCCTAGCTCATGGCTATTAAAGCTGTAGCTGCCATCTAAACCATATTGATGAAGGTCTAAATCGTATTGATCAAATTCATCGTAGTCTTGTTGTTCAAACCGATAGCTTGAGGTTAATTTGGCGCCTTTGGTTAATTGCCATTTTGCATTAACACCGGCTGCGGTTTTTATGCCACTGTCGCTTTGTGACGAAATATCGTCAAGCTCCTGAACAGAGAGCGCCGAGTTACTTAATACCCCAACTTCTGCATCTGCATTTAGCTCAAAGCTACTTTTAAAGGGTTTATTTTGCTCAGGTGTTTTAACGTGGTTGGTTTGTGCAAGCACCGCTTGGGCACTAAAAACACACAATGTGGCGGTTATAACTGCTTTCATATTTATTCTCCAACAGGCCGAATAGGTTTCCCTATTCGGCATTTGTACAAACACGCGGCGTATTAAAGGCCTAGGTCTAAGTCGTTAGTAATGTTGGTAACTACTTCACTTGCGGTGCTAAGTGCTACATCGTTACTAATTTGATCAGTAACCGCTGCACTCACCTGCCCGCTAACACTTTGTTGTACCGTGCTTTGTAAACTGCTAACCGTACTATCTTGCACACTGGCAATTAAAGATTGCTGAACACTGCTTACTACTTCATTACTGGTATTAATTGCATCACCTACCTGCAGTGTAGAACTCACTGAGTTTGCAGCCGTATTAGTAATTGCTAATTGGTTTGTAAGCTCACCCGCATTAAGCGCACTCGCTGCATCAGCTTGTGTTACTGAATCGGTTGCGCTACTCACATTTGAAAGTAAAGAGGCATCTGTTGGTGTATCAGTAGTGTCAGGCTGAGTGCCTTGCTCAGAGGTAACAGAAAGTAATGACGATTGACTCACAGCGGTTGTTAAATTACCCGCCGATGAGGTTAACTGCGTTGTTGCATCGAGCGCTGTATTGGCTGTGGTAATGCCTGTGGTATTTAAAGACGAGGCCGATGCGTTCAATGAGTTATTTAAAGATGAACTGGCAGATGCAACTAATGAATTTGCAGGCTCTGCGGCCTCACTGCTTTCTTGCGCTGAAGTTTGCGTGTTATTCGCCGTTGAATCTGTGTTTTGCGAGTCATCAGCCGTTACTTGTGTATCGTTAGATACGTTTGACTCGTTGCTACCACTGGCTGTTAAACCATTTTGTGAAAGCGCAATAGATGTAGATGTTTGTTGCTGCGCCGACGTTGACTGAGATATTTCAATATCAGCGGCATGCACTGCACCTGTAAAAGTACACACACCGCTTAACATCATTACGCTTACAATTTTATTTAATTTAGTCATTGTTTTGTCCTCTAGTTTGTCGGATTGACATAAAGAAGACGATTTACAAAAACACTTTATTCCAAAATAAATTAAAAAAATTACAATAAAATCACTTATTAACTAAATTTCAAATACTTAAAGGTAAGCCAATACCCTACGGCGTTAGCTTTCACTATTTTGTATCAGCAATAACAGCTCCGCAGTGGCGGTTGCGTCGGCCAATGCGCGGTGATGGCTAGTTAAATTTAAATTAAAATGCGCGCTAAGGTTACCAAGCGAATACGACTTTAAGCCTTTAAACGCTTTGCGCGATTCAACCACGGTGCACATTTTTGGCATTTTAAAAAAATGCCCTGCAACCTCGCATTCTTTTTTAATAAAACCGTAATCAAAATTAACGTTATGGGCTACAAAAATACTGCCTGAGAGTTTATCTAATAGCGGCTTGGCTATATCGGCAAATACAGGCGCGTTGTAAACCATACTGTCGCTAATACCGGTTAATGACGTAATAAAGCCAGGTATATGGCGCTGCGGATTAATAAGTGTAGTCCAAGTATCAATTACTTTACCGTGCTGTACTTTAACTATGCCAATTTCGGTAATTCGGTTGCCGCCTTTTAAGCCGCCCGTGGTTTCTATGTCAACTACGCTGTAAACACGGTTTGGATCTACAAACCACTTAACTGCGGCAATATGTACCGTAAAGCCCACATTTTTTAAATTATCTATGGTGGTTAATTGGTTGCGCCTAAGCTTATCGCCCGGGGCTTTTACCTCTTCAAAATGTACTTGGCCATTATTAATTACCATTAAGTCGGGGTAGCCATCTTTTAGCTGTAAATAATGTTTACTCATGGCTGTTAAGTGCGCAATTAACGCCTTAATAGGGCTGTTTAAAATGAGCGCTTCTAGTGGCTCTAATAAATTGCTACGCCATCTAAACAAGCCGTTAGGTTGCTCAAAGTATTGCGCTGCATTTTTGCATACCAAATTAAGTAATGCTTGCGACGTTTGGCACTGAGCTAAGCGCTCATTTATTTGTGTTTGCTGCGCTTCATAAAAATTACCAAGCCTTAATACTTGTGGATAAATATCAAATTCATTGCATGGCGGATAAGGCGAATCCACAAATAACTCATGCCAAAATACTAAACCAAACAAACTTTGCCAAAGCGTGTTTTCGGTATTAAATACAGCCATACCTTGGCGAGTATAATAATCGTTTACGCCCTGCTCTACTTCACCTCGGTAAAGTTCATCTATTTCTAGCACGCATTGGGTGTCGGCAAGCATGGCACTTAAACGCGAACGTGTTTTTTTATTAAACTTACGCATTAAAAAGTCGTCAGCAAAATACAGTAAATCATCAGTAAGTGGATTTTCGATAATGGCTTCTAATCGTGCTTTTACCCACTCTTTATTGCCAAGCCTGTATTGCTCTCTTATTTGAATTTCTTGTGCTTCGCTATCATCCACGCACCCTTCAAGTAAGCTAAAAGCAAGTTCGCTATCAACACCTTTTAATTGCCGATAAAGCCTTACTAATAATTTGTTTTTTAATACAACGGCTATTGCACCATGTGCAGCTTGCACTAAAACCTGCGACGCTAAAGCAACATAGTCGCTCTCATCTGTTATATTTTTAAATGCTAACCGGTAACGGTTTAGTAAATAGTTTGATTGCGCTTCGTCAAGTGTTTCAAAGCGTGACAAGCTCTCGCTATGTCCTTCGCGCGTAGCGGTTAAGCCTAAGTCTCGCATTACAAAACGATTTTGATGATTTACATCGCCACTGCTTAGTTTGCCTGCAAATAAAAACTCAAAATATTCGTAGTAGTCACTGCGGTTATTAATTACATACTGGTTATAAAGTGGCGCAAGCTCTTGTGGGCATGCCTTAAAAAACTCACGCGCAATATCCACCAGCGCGCCTTTAGCGGCGCTCTTTTTAAAGCTTATTTGCTCACTGTAATTACTTAGCAACTCAACCAAAGAAGGCTTAGTTAAGTGCGCTAAAAGCTTCTGGTAATGCTGCTCGTTTGGCTCAAATAAAATACCGGCTTTTTTTAGCGTATAAATAGCCTGATGCGGCGATGTTATTTCTTCATAATTAAGCGATTGCGCCTGCACCAAATAAGGCTTTCGCGAGTACACACGCGCCAACATGCACTGGCTTTGCTCATCTAGCTGATTTATTTTACTAATAAATTCGCTGTGTTTAGGCTCAAGTAAATGCATACATTTACTAGTTACAAACTCAATAAGCTCTCTAAAATGTGCTAAATAGTATTTTGCTGGTAATTCTTTTTTCATAATATTGCCATAACTGTATATAAAAACAGTATCTAGCATTTGTGCTTATTATTCAATCTTAAACTTGTAACTAAAACACGCTATAGTGATCGTATAAAAGCAAATTCATTAAAAATAAAGGACTTACCATGAGCGCGCACCCGTACGATGTTTTATCACTCAATAACGGCGCAAATATTATTTTTACGCCTTGCCCAGGTACAAAAACACAAAACCTAGCTGACTCAATCACCACATTAAAAGCCGCTGACACTAACATGCTACTATCACTTATGCCTCAAAAGGAGCTTGAAAAAAACAACGTAAAATCAATTAATAGTGAGTGCAAAAAGCATGGAATAACGTGGTTTCATTTACCTATAAATGACGACGAAGCACCTAAACAGCCTTTTACATCAAGCTGGAACACGCATAAAACCGAAATACTACAAGCCATATTACAAAAGCAAACCATTGCCATACATTGTAAAGGCGGCACTGGCCGCACAGGGCTGGTCGCTGCGCTTATCTTAAATTCGGCAGGTTACACAAAAGAAGAGGTATACAACCTAGTACAAGGCATCCGTCCTAAAGCGCTTACTATAGAATTGCAAAAAGAGTACTTTGAGAGCTTTGAGGTGTAAGTCAGGAATTGGGGAGGGTTTAAAACTCTAAATAGTGCTAAAAATACTTTAATGCTAGTAATTATTTAGCATTGATAAGCGAACAACTTGTTCGTTGTATTATTTTCCAAGCCTTTTATTTAAAATACCATGTAAAGTATCATTGCCGGCAATAACGGATTTACAAGTTGCTTCAATACTTGAGATTACGAGATTAAGCTTATTATTTATTAAATCATCTTTATCCAGCTCATCCCAGAAAATACTCTCATATTTTTCCAACTGTGCAATATGATGCTCCCAATGCTCATCATTCCTAAAGTTATCACGTGCCCACAATTTGGATAGCATACGAGCAGAAAATAATATTTCGTCTGTAATTAAGCGTAGGTCATCAAATGGCTTTGATTCATCCTTTCCTATTTGCGACATAAATTTATATCTTGAAGCGTAAATCTTGTTAAAGAGTTCCTGATGTTTATTGAAACGACTATATACAACGGATGCATCTTTTCTTGCTTGAAACTGTGCTTCATTTTCATTTTTACCACGCACAATGTCCTTTGTTTCAATAGAGTTACTTACGGGGTGCCTTATTTGTTTTATGACATCTATAGCTTCATAAAATAAAGCTAAGCTATCCTCTGCTAGTTCTATTTCTCTTTTACCTTTATGTTCTCTACGCCATGAGTCGATTCCATAAATAGCAACCCAAATACCAATAAGTAATGATATTTCCTTAATACCTGATAAATACTCCATCATTCACCTATACAGTTAACGAGGCTGTAGAATAACTCCAACAGCCAAATTCAATTAAAAAACGAGCTTTTATAATTTACTCTAAGCGCTTTTAAAGCATTAGGTAATTTATTTTTAGCACATAACGCTTACCGTAAACGGCCCAAAATAGCAGGCTGAAATTTGCGACAAAGGAGCATAAGCCTGCTGTTTGTGTCCACGGTTTAAAGGCTTTGTTATATTCACTTTCTTGAAGGTATGCCACCGAGGTAATTTTCAAGGCAACCATTGATTTTCACAAGTTGAGCAAGTAAATCATCGTTTGTTTCAACCCTAGAATTGATCCAATCGTAGAACTCCATAACCTCATCAGGTGTGTTACCAACAATTGAAGTAAATTTGCCGTAGCCAGTTTTTAGATCTAGCGGCTGATTAGTATTTTTATCAAATACATGAGCCGCATACTTGCTACGAAACTCATATACTTTTTTCGTTTCTATTTCAGCCTTAAACTTCCAACTACTTTTTACGATTTCCTCTGAACAACAAAGTTTTAGTTCATCAGCATAACCATTGAGGGCTTCACACAACCTCGATAGAGAGACTATTGCCCACATATGACACATGCGAACCTGACCCAGATGATACTTATTTTTAAATGGCTCATAATCGGGATTTGAAACGCACTCTCGGTAAAACTTAGATGACGTACCTATATCAACTATCAGGTCAGATAACACCCAGCTAAAATTCTCAATTCTTTCGCTTAGCTCCATATTACCTCCGTGAACATAACAACTTAGTTTACGACATTTGTCGTTTTATAAACCTACGAATGTCCCTATTTTATAATACATTTACTTTAACCACCAAATAACCACCTGTAAACAAATACTAAACCTCATATCAGTTTATGCAGTTGCCAAAACATACCCTAATGGGTGAGAACCGTAATATTAGTCAAACAGGCACTGACCAAACAGTACATATTATTTATTAAAATTCAGTCTGTGTTATTTAAAAAGGCGGTTACCTAATTTTAAAGCCTTTAAACTAAAACCTTTAAACGGCTTAATTTATACTCGCCAAACCCTTTATACCCGCACAAGCATATTCAACCATAACGCTTTACGATATTATGCTCTTTTATATTTAATTTAACTTTCAGGGCATATAATGACAACGCACACACCGCCTTCCAACACAGCTGAAAACACCTCTCTTTTTTACGTAATATTTATATCGGCCGTGGCTGCTATTGGTGGCTTTTTATTTGGTTTTGATTCGGGCGTTATTAACGGCACGGTGTCGGCGCTCGGTAATGCATTTAATTCAAGCAGTGTGGCTACGGGGTTTAACGTAGCGTCTGTGTTACTTGGCTGCGCCTTAGGTGCGCTTGCTGCGGGGCCGCTGGCTGATAAGTTTGGTCGCCGTGCAATTATGATCATCACCGCGATTATTTTTGCCATTAGTGCATTTGGTTCGGGCATTAGCGAAAGCTCTGCGGAGTTTATTTTTTACCGTTTATTTGGTGGTTTAGGTATTGGTGCTGCATCGGTATTAGCGCCGGCTTATATTGCAGAGGTTGCGCCACCAGCACTACGTGGTCGTTTAGCTACACTTCAACAACTCGCTATTGTACTGGGTTTATTTGCGGCGTTTTTAAGTAACTATTTAATTGCTGATGCAGCTGGTAGTGCGCAAAATATTTTAATGCTTGATACAGCCGCTTGGCGCTGGATGTTTTGGGCTGAGCTTGTGCCTGCAGTGTTGTTTTTAGTCGGTGTATTGTTTATTCCTGAGTCGCCTCGTTATTTAGTGGCACAAGGTAAAGTAGCCGATGCCAAAGCGGTATTTAGTAAAATATCGAACGACAATGTTGATGCGCAAATAAGCGATGTTAAACGCTCTTTGCATAGCGATAAAAAGCCAAGTATTCGTGATTTATTTATTGATGGCAGTAAAAAAGTACACCCAATTGTTTGGGTGGGTGTGGCACTGAGTGTATTTCAGCAATTTGTGGGTATTAATGTGGTGTTTTATTACGGCTCTGAGCTTTGGCAAGCCGCTGGGTTTGATGAGTCGCAATCGTTATTTATAAATGTATTAGCGGGCACCACTAATATTGTATCGACCTTTATTGCCATTGCCCTAGTTGACAAAGTTGGCCGTAAACCACTGCTGCTTGTAGGCAGTATTGGTATGTTTATTAGCTTAAGCGCGCTTACTTATATATTTGGCAGCGCAGGCCTTGATGAAGCAGGCAAACTTGCCCTTAGCGATAACATGGGTACGTTTGCACTTATTATGGCTAACTTATTTGTGGTATTTTTTGGCTTAAGTTGGGGCCCAATTGTATGGGTATTATTAGGCGAAATGTTTAATAACCGCATTCGTGGTGCTGCCCTTGCTGTTGCAGCAAGCGCACAATGGATTGCTAACTTTGCAATTACTATGACCTTCCCTATTATGCTAGCTAACATTGGCCTTGCCGGTGCTTATGGCTTTTATGCGTTATCGGCACTTATAAGCATATTCTTTGTTGTTAAATACATTAAAGAAACACGCGGTAAAACGCTTGAATCTATGTAATTTTTAAAAGCGGTGCTATTAATCGTAATCGCCGCTTTGCATTTACCTACAGTAGTGCTATTTAAGAATGATTGTTTAGATGAGCTAAACAATCATTCTTAAATATATTTTAAACTGCTATTGATACGCAAACGCTGCTTTACCAGCAAACTTTAATACCAAAGTGTATAGCTACCGATTGCATACTTAAATATCATTATAGCTCAATACGTTAGCGAACATTTTAACTTAAGCTAAGGCTGAATAGCAATCTACGCTCATTTATTTAAACTTTATAACCATTGCCGTATTACCTTTTATTATAACTAATCTATTTAAATTCCTTTTTAGAATATCAAAAATTAGCTATTGTCCGCCCATTCCAACTTTATGTATTTACTAAAATGAAAAAACAGTTAATTTCAGGCTTAGCTTTAACGTGTGCGTTAGGTTCGTTCAGTACATTTGCTACTAATGGTTATTTTACCCACGGCTATGGCATGACCCACAAAGGCATGGCTGGCGCAGGTGTAGCGCTATCAGAAGAGTTAATGTCTGGCGCTAATAATCCAGCAACTTTTTTACCTAATGGAACAGAGCTATCTCTGGGCTTAGAGCTTTTTTCACCTGAACGAAAATATACTGCATCAAAAGTAGATACTTTTTACCCTGGCGCATTTTATCTTGAAGCAAAAACACAAAAAAGCGACAACACCGTATTTGCAATTCCAGAGTTTGCTATTGGCCATCAATTAAATGAAAAAGTAAATATTGGCTTATTAGTGTATGGCAACGGCGGTATGAATACCGAATACGGCGCAGAATCCTCTCCTGAGGGGACTTTTTACGCTGGTACGGCAGGCGTTGATTTAAAACAACTCTTTATTAGCCCAACAGTAAGCTATAAGTTGAATGAACAAACACGCCTTGGTGTATCCCCTATTTACGTGGTGCAACAGTTTGAAGCACAAGGGCTTGGAAGCTTTGCTCCTTTTTCGCAATCGCCAGAAGCGCTTACAAATAATGGCACCGATACAAGTACAGGCCTAGGTATTCAACTGGGTATTAGCCAAGATATAAATTCGTCATTAAGCTGGGGTGCAAGTTACCGCTCTTCAGTGTCTATGCAAGAGTTTGATAGCTATAAAGGTTTGTTTGCAGAGCAAGGCGGATTTGATCTGCCAAGTTCGTTTCAACTTGGTGCTGCCTATGAGCTTACCCCAAGTAATCAAGTTGTATTTGATTGGCAAAAAATAAATTACAGCAAAGTAAAAAGTATTGCAAATCCAGTTAATAACTTGATGTCAGCGCCTTTAGGGGCTGATGCAGGAGCTGGGTTCGGCTGGAACGATATGACTATTTATAAGCTTGGCTATCAATGGCAGCGTACATCGCAACAAAAAATTCGTTTTGGGGTGTCTTACACCGAGCAACCGATTCCTTCTTCTCAAGTTATATTAAATATTTTAGCGCCGGGTGTTCAAGAGTGGCATTTTACTACTGGCTTTAGCCATTCTTTTACCAACAAGGTACAATTAAACGCTATGGCTTTTTATTCGCCAGCAAAAAAAGTAACGGGTGCTAACTACTTAGCGCCTAATCAACAATTATCAATCGAAATGAAACAAACCGGTTTAGGCGTTTCTATTGTTTGGGAAATTTAAAAATGATAACAGAATTCACCCCAGTATCGGCTGCAATAGGCGGTGCATTAATAGGCATAGCGTGTACGTTATTACTGGTTTTATACGGAAAAATTGCGGGCATATCAGGCATTGTTAAGTCTGTATTTGCTAAAGCAAATTCAGACTCTCGTTGGCAATTATACTTTATTTTAGGGTTATTGTTGGCAGGTGTAGCGGTAAGAGTATTTGCCCCTTCTTTATTAGAAGGCGAATTACAGTTACCATCTTGGCTTATTATTGTTGCAGGGCTTTTAGTTGGCGCGGGTACAACTTTAGCTAACGGGTGTACAAGTGGCCATGGCGTGTGCGGCATGTCGCGTTTTTCTGCTCGCTCTTGGGTTGCAACATGTACATTTATGCTTGTTGCCTTCATTACAGCAAACCTTGTAGGATAAATAATGAAAGCAATTATGATGGTTGTTATAGGCTTTATATTTGGCTTAGGGCTTATTATTAGCGGGATGACAAACCCTGCTAAAGTGATTAACTTTCTTACCTATGGAAACCAATGGGATGGAAGCTTAATTATAGTGATGGCTGTTGCCATGCTAATAATGATGCTTACATGGTTATGGGTTGCAAAAAAAGAGAAACCACTTATTTCAGGAACATTTAATTTAAGTAATTTAAAAAATATTGATGCACGCTTAATTATCGGCTCAGTATTTTTTGGTTTAGGCTGGGGTTTAAGTGGCATTTGCCCAGGCCCTGGCTTGGTTCAATTGGTATCTCTTAAAATGGAATTTTTGTTGTTTTTTGCAGCCGTCTTAGGCGGTATGTGGTTAGCCAAAAAAGTATAATATTTGCTGCCGACCAAAACTCGGCAGCTACTTTTCCAAACAAAGGTACATAACTTGCTGCAATATATATAAAACTATATTGAACAGGTTTAAGTTATGCTAAATAAAGCGCTGGAATTTTCCAACAGCACCCCCTGGTTAAGCGCGATTTCATCTCTCTTACTTATAGCTATACTACTGTTTTTAATTCGCTTTTTTGTAATGTACTGGCTAAAAAAATGGACTTCAAAAACCAAGTTTATATTCGATACTTTACTAATAGAGTCAATATCTAAACCGCTAACACTGTGCACAATTATTGTGCTACTCACCATTTTAGAGCACGACACCTTCATTATTAGTACTTCTATTTCTCAACAAATTCCTTTTAATAGCATTAATATTGTACTAGCTCTACTGGCACTTATTATGTTTTTAGACCGCTTTATTATTGGCACTATTAATTACTATGGTAAACAATCTGCCGTTGTTTTTAATTCAAAAAGCATAATTAAAGGCGTGATACGCGTTACATTATCATCCGTAGGAATACTAGTATTAATGGGCACGTTAGGTATTTCTATTACACCCATTATTGCCTCGTTAGGCATTACATCACTGGCTGTTGCCCTTGCTTTACAACCTACCCTCGAAAACTTTTTTTCTGGCGTGCAGCTAGTGATAGATAAACCCATAAGAGTGGGCGATTTTATTGAGCTTGAATCAAAAGAACAAGGCTTTGTAGATCACATAGGCTGGCGCTCTACATGGGTTAAAATGCTACCTAATAATATGATTATTATACCTAATAGCCAATTATCTAAATCGCGTATTATTAATTACTTTTACCCTGAAAAAGAGCTATAAAAAAGAAGGTATTGTAATCCCCTTCCCTATTACGGCTATTAACCTAAGGGATCCCCAAAAATAATTATTAAATTTCAATCACATCACTCACATCCATATTTTTCCAATCGAGTTGCACTACCACCTGTACGAAATAGGCTAGCCCTTCCAAGTAATCTCGCCGCCGCAGC
>NZ_JASDCB010000050.1:0-33180 GCF_030408135.1 Pseudoalteromonas sp. APC 3691
AAGTCTCTGAAGGGCCGTTGAAGACTACAACGTTGATAGGCAAGATGTGGAAGTGGTGTGAGCCATTAAGCTAACTTGTACTAATTACCCGTGAGGCTTAACCATACAACGCCAAACGCGTTTTATGTGATAGTGAAACAAGCGAAGAAGTTAATATAACTAAAGTAGATATTACTTAGAAAGACTTAAAAAATATTATCAGATATTTTCCAAATTCAGTTAGTACGCAGAAATACGTATTAACACCCAAATTTGCTTGGTGACAATAGCGTTTTGGACCCACCTGACTCCATGCCGAACTCAGTAGTGAAAAGAAACAGCGCCGATGATAGTGTAGCATTTGCTATGTGAAAGTAGGACATTACCAGGCTTCAAATTGTAGAAAGCCCGGATCTAACGATTCGGGCTTTTTTACGTCTGCAAAAAAGTGATTCAGGGATTCCTCTAGAGCGAAGGACTTCTTAGTAAATCATTTATATCGATCAGCAATAATATTTAATCAATTTGAGGGATTAAATCTGACGCTAATTGCGTTAAAAGCCTCATATATGAAACAACTGAATAACGAATTTTTTGCCCTTCTTTTATCGACTCCGCTTAGTTATTGCTCTAATCTCAATTTATGATCTGTTCAATTATGTAGTTTATAAAATGTGACAGAGCTCGTTTAGATAAAAATAGAATAATAAGGGTTTAATAATGAGTGAAATTGATAATCATCCACATGGCATTTTTTGTTGGTCAGAACTTTGTACACACAATTGGAAAGAAGGTAAGACGTTTTATACATCATTATTTGATTGGGGGTATGACGATCAACCTATTGGGGAGGACATATATTACACCATGCTACAAAAGCAAGCTGGTGATATAGCCGCTATGTATGAAATGCCTAAAGAGCAAATTAGTGAAGGGATCCCAAGTCATTGGTTGGCTTACATTGCCGTCGACAATGTTGACGATTGTGCGCTAAAAGCTAAAGAACTAGGTGCTGAAGTTATTGCCGGTCCTCATGATGTTATGAATGCAGGGCGAATGTTGATGCTAAAAGATCCTGTAGGTGCCACTGTTGCACTATGGCAAGGCAATGAGCATAAAGGTTGTAAGCACTTAGGTGAATTAAACACGCCTTATTGGCATGAGTTAGCAACCAGAAATAGTAAAGTAAGTAGAGATTTTTACTGTGCTTTACTAGGCTGGGAAAGTGAAATAAAGCCAATGGAAGGTATGAACTACACTTTATTTTTAGTAGGTGGACACCCAATTGCCGGTATGCTTGAGATGACAAGCGATTGGCCTGAAGATATTCCTGCTCATTGGATGATTTATTTTGCAGTAGAGAGCTGCGATACAGCAGTAAATAAAGCCGCTAGCCTAGGTGGACAAGTATGTGTTTCTGCAACAGATATCCCCGATGTTGGTCGTTTTAGTGTTATATGCGACCCTCAAGGTGCTGTATTTTCGGTGATCGAATCTGTTATAGATGACGTTTAAACAGTTACATTAGCTTTAGCGTTAATTTACTCGCTAGTTTGTTATAATACTCGCCAATTAAATCGTCAGAAAGTGCAGAGAACGCAATGGAATTTGAACAAGATAGCAATTTAACCCTTCCTTTATTTCTATTAGATGAATCATTAAGTAATAGAGATTTAGAGCAGCCTGATTTTGAAATATCAATTGGACTTGATGATGAGTTACTTGCTCAAATTTGCCAAAATCCAAGTGAAGATAGCAGTGTAGCTATTACCGTTAGCGGTTATGAGTTGCTTATAACTGATTCTCTGTATTTAAGTATATTAGAGCAAGAGCATGATGCGCAGATAACATTAACGCATGGGCCTCTTTTAAGTATTGTTTTGAATACTGAAGGTCAAAAAACATTCGTTTCTCCTCAAATGGATATGATGCCCACCTTCGATTTAGGTGACGAGGACGAATGAAAAAAATAATAATAAGTACATTTGTATTAATTATCCTTAGTGGTTGTGCTTACTTAGGTAATGCACATTACGATGATTTATTTGGCCCTGAACAAGCGCAAGAACGTATCGTTCCACATTCTACCCTTGCTGGAGCTGATTTTTTACAAAACGTAAAACCAGTACTCGATACCCGCTGCGTCGTTTGCCATGGTTGTTACGATGCACCTTGCCAGCTTAAGCTCTCATCCCCTGAAGGTATTGATCGAGGTTTGAGTAAAGAGCTCGTTTACGATGGAACTCGTTTATTGGCAACGACCCCAAGCCGTTTATTGTTTGATGCAACTAATACACAGCAATGGCGAGAAAAAAACTTTACGCCAGTGCTAAATGAGCGCGTACAAAGTGAAGAAGCAAACTTAGCGGGAAGTGTTTTATTTAATAGTTTAGTGTTAAAGCAAAGCTATGAATTACCAACTAATGAAGTGCTAGATGATGAATTTGATTTTTCATTAGGGCGTTCGCAAACCTGTGCAACAATGGGGGAGTTTGACCGATTAGCTGACGAGCAACCTCATGGCGGTATGCCTTATGGTTTACCTGGGGTTTCGCGCGAAGAGTTTAATCATTTACAGAACTGGCTTAAAAATGGCGGTAAAATGTCACATATTGAGCCACCAAGTAAGTATGATCAGAATAAAATAAAGGGCTGGGAAGCATTTTTAAATCAAGATAACTTAAAGTATCAGTTATCAGCACGTTATATTTATGAACATTGGTTTTTAGCACATATTTATTTTACGTCAGAAAATCCACAAAGCTTTTTCAAACTAGTTCGCTCAAGTACGCCTCCTGGTGAGGAAATAAAGTTAATTAATACGCGTCGTCCATACGATGACCCTAAAGTTAGCCGTGTTTATTATCGTTTTATGCAAGAGCGTACAACCATACTTTCTAAAACGCATTTACCACTTGAGCTTAATGAAACTAAATTACTGCGTTTGTACGAGCAGTTTATTGCGCCAGATTATACAGTTACGCAAATGCCGAGTTATGAGCCTAAGTCAGCATCTAACCCATTTAAAACTTTTGAAGTTATTCCTATTAATTCTAAATATCAATTTATGCTTGATGAAGCAGAGTTAATTATTATGGGCTTTATAAAAGGGCCTGTTTGTCGTGGTCAGATTGCTTTAAATGTTATAAATGATCACTTTTGGGTGGCATTTGCTGATCCTGATAAGGTTGCGACTCCTGCTATAGGGGAAATGTTAATGCAACATGAAGAAGCTCTAGAACTTCCTGCCGCAGAGGAAAGTAATGCGTTACCTATTTCTAGCTGGGTTAAATATTCAGTTCGTGAGAAAAAATATTTACAGGCAAAAGTTGAGCTTGCTAACGAAATGTTTAAAGGTGGCGAGCATCTTACAACTGACTTGCTTTGGAAAGGTGATGGGCACAATAAAAATGCTGCGCTGACTATTTTCCGCCATTTTGATAGTGCAACTGTTGTTAAAGGTTTTATTGGTCAAGAGCCTAAAACCACGTGGATACTTGATTATGCGTTATTTGAACGTATTCATTATTTGCTTGTGGCAGGCTTTGATGTATACGGAAATATAGGCCATCAATTGGTTACACGTTTATATATGGATTTTTTACGTTTAGAGGGAGAGCAAAACTTTTTAGCTCTATTACCTGAGCACAAGCGTAATCAAATCAAAAAGCAGTGGTACCGTAATTCACCACCTGACTTATCTAAGTTCTTTAAAAATAACCGAGAATTTAGTCAGCCAAGTGGTATTAACTATAAAACTGATGATCCACAGCATGAGCTATATACTTTGATGAAAGAAGCCTTAGCGCCAGTTTTAAGTGAAAGATACAACTACACTGAAGTACCAAAGCCGTTAAATGTAGTAAGTAATATGCCAGCAAAAGCGGTAAACTTGTTACCTCAGCTTTCTTTTGTACTTGTAAAGCAAAAAGATAATAGTCATAAGGGCTACACTATTATTCATCATAATGCGCACTACAATATTTCTAGTTTATTAAACGAAGATGGTCAACGTGCTTATGATGAAGATACCGCGACTATTGTTCCTGGCTTTATCGGTGATTATCCTGCAGCTATTTGGTATTTAAATAACGAGCAGCAAGTAAATGCTTTTGCCGAGCAATTGCCTATGATGCAAATAGAAGCCGATTATGGTGCTTTGAAATCTAAGTTTGGCATTCGACGTACTCATCCACAGTTTTGGCAATACAGCGATATATTACACGATACGGCTAAAAAATATCGTGGGATAGAATATGGAATGTTCGATTATAACCGTTTAGAGAATAGATAATTAAATAGTTTTATTTTATTAGCCCAGCTTTTTAGTTGGGCTTTTTTATTCGATGAGTATCACTTATACCAATCTGCATGAGCATCTTGGCATTAATGTTTTAGATGACGAAAACTCACTTGCTAAGTGCTTTTAAAATACGTTAATTTACGATTTTAGTATTCACTTAGGAAGTTAGCGTGCAGTCGATTGTGCAATTAATTCAATTTCAGCAATTTAATGGATTTTTACAAAGCCAAGGTCAAAGCCGCTACAATATTCACAACTTAAACTGGCAAGTTAACGAAGGTGAGCATTGGTTGCTTCTAGGTGCTAACGGTGCAGGTAAGTCAGCATTAACAGCGGCGTTAGTCGGTGAAGCTAAGTATAAAAGTGGGCAAAGAGTATGTACGTTTAAAAACCCACAGCTTGTTTCATCGGATGCGCAAAAACAGCTATTAAATAAAGAACTTAAAGAAGAAAAAAATAGCCTGGTAAAATCGCTTATTACAGATCAGCATTATAATGCTGATTTACGAAAGCAGCTTATAAAATTGTTTAAGTTTGATGAGTTATTAAATCGACATTTTAGAGATCTCTCAACCGGTGAAACGCGGAAACTTTTATTAATTAAAGCACTCAGCTCCCATAGTGAGTTAGTCGTGCTTGACGAGCCATTTGATGGACTCGACGTACAATCTTGCCAGCAACTTAATAAAATACTTATAGAGCTTAGCCACACGATTACTTTTGTTTTTGTGCTAAACCGCTTAGACGAAATCCCTTCATTCATTACTCACTATGGCTATGTAAACCAAGGTTGCTTGTTACATACTTTGGCAAAGCCAGGCAGTGAGCAATTGAGTGATTTACTAAAACTACTTCATTTAGAGCATACTTCATTGGATGTGCCATCTCCTGATACCGAACAAGAGCAAAAGGCATTCACCGGTAATACCTTAGTTAAATTGAGTAATGCTAAAGTTAGTTACAGTGATGTAAGCATATTCAAAAATCTCAATTGGACTATAGAAAAGCATCAGCATTGGCAGCTTACTGGAGCGAACGGTTCAGGCAAAACATGCTTATTAAATTTAATAACAGGTGATAACCCACAGTGTTATAACAATGACATTGAAGTGTTCGGTTTTAAACGTGGGACAGGGGAGAGTATTTGGGATATAAAACAGCATATTGGTTTTATATCTAACGCGCTACATATGGATTACCGCGTAAGTATATCGGCTTTAAATACTGTTATTTCAGGATTTTACGACAGCATAGGTTTATATCAAAAACCGAGCGACGCACAAATTAATATTGCTAAGCAGTGGCTGGCATTTATTGGTTTAAGTGACAAGCAAAGCACCTCATTCACCCAGCTATCGTACGGCGATCAGCGTATGTTATTAATTGTGCGGGCTATGGTAAAACATCCAACGTTACTTATTTTAGATGAACCTTGCTTGGGCTTAGATGAAGCAAACAGGCAGCGTGTACTGCTACTAATAGAGAAAATTTGTGCTGCCAATACAAGTACTGTGATTTATGTAAATCATCATGCGGCAGACAAAATTAAAGGAATAGAGAATTACTTAAAAATGGAAGACTTTCATTAAAAGCTCACAGAAAGGTTGAGCGAAAAATCACTCAACCATTTTTATTTTAAAGACGAGTAACGCTAAAGCCTTTATCTCGAAGTTGTTTAAGTAACCCGTGTTTTTCAGGTAAATGCAGAGCGCCTACAGCAATAAATAGCTGCTCGTTTGCTAAACGCGGTGTGAGTTGTTTAACCCAGTTATTATTGCGGTTAGTTAGCATTACTTGCTCGCTAATTTCACCGTAATTACTGTCATCAAAACTCATGTTGTAGTAGTCGGTTAGTGTGTCCATGTCACCGCTTTTCCAAGCATTAACTAATTTGATAAAGTAAGTATTAATATCGCTGAGTTGCTCAAATGTTTCTTCAATCATTTCATTGCTTAATAGCGCCATACCATCAAACATTTGTAGTTGTTGTTCTAGGGTTTCAAGCTCGCCAATTTTAATATTATGCTCTTTAGCATAACTAAGCACTTGCTTGTCTATGCCGGTTTTATCTGAATAACCTGCATTTTGAAATTCAATTTGCATCATAGTCACCATAACAGCCCAAGGCTTTAAGCCATTAAACATAGCAATATCAATCGACTTTTTAGCAAAGTAATCTTTTAACTTGGTATAATTTTGCTTTGAAAGCTCAGTTTGTAATGTTTTACCGTCACTTAGCATCATAAATGGCATTGAGCGCTGCTGCATTTCAAGTGGAGTAAGTTTGCTTATATCAACTTCAACAATGACTTCTTTGCTTGCGTTAATCGCATCGGTTACATTTTTAGGTAAGCCTTTCATGCTGGCATCACCAACGTGTACGGTGCCAAATAAGTAAGAGCTAACGCCATTTTTTTCTATTTTATATAAGGCAGGAGCAGCGTAGCTGTTAAGGCTAAATGTTATAAGTAACGCCACAATAAAAAAGTGGCTAATACGGGTAAGAGCATTCATGGTTTGTCCTTAAAATCTCAAAATTAGTAGTGTAAATACTAACCTAAATTTACTTCAGAGGTAACGTTAATATAAACGTTAACGTATTGTTTTCGGTATTACTGGCCGTAATAGTAAAGCCATTTAAGTTACATAAGCTCTGTACAATTGATAATCCTAAACCATGGCGCTGATTATTAGTTCTAGATGAATCTAGCTGATAGAGCGGGTCAAAAATAGCAGTTAGCTGTTCATCACTTAGTGGTTTATTTACTTTGTTACTAACAGAGATGCTCATGTTTGTGCTGTTATTTACGGCAGTTAATTTAGTTGGCGCCTCAGGAAGTCCATAAAATAGTGCGTTATCGATTAAGTTACATAAAATGGTACTTAAACTAAATTCGTCAACATTAAGTGTAAACTCGTCAGTTATATCATTATTTAAACGCACTTTAATACTTGGGTGCTTAAAGGTCAGCTCATCAACAATTTGATTTACTAGGTTATTTAGCATGATATTTTGCGCATTCAATTGCATAGCACTACTACTTGAGCGCTGCAACAGTAATAGGTTGCTAACAATTGTTTTCATGCGCTGTGAAATATTAAGTACATCACTGGTATAGGTGTCGCTAATGCGTTTATCGTCAGGGTAGCGAATAGCCACTTCTGAAAGACTTATTAGTTCAGCTATTGGGGTTTTAAGCTCGTGTGCAATATCGCTTGTTAGGCGTTTTTCATTACTATAGAGTTGCTGATTAACGGTAATAAACTTATTTAGCTCGTTACGTATAGGTTCTATTTCTTCTACTTTAAAGTCGCTTTCTATTGTTTGCGCAACACCGGTAATATCGAGTAACTTAATTTGGTCGTTTAAATTGTGTAGTGGGTGCAGGCCTTTATTTACAATACGTGTCACTAAATAGCGCACACCAAACACACCAAGTACACAGGTTAAAATAAAGACCACATCAATAATAATCAGTACTTTATTAAGTTCGGAGGTGGGCGCTGCGATTGCAAGCGTCATGGTATTAAAAACAGCAGAGTGGGTGGGATTTCTATCATCTTTTTGGGCTACAAAGTGACTTATAAGTGCGCGGCCATCACGCCCGTTAGGAAGCTCGTAATCTATAATTTTAGATTCATTTATCGGCATTTCTAAAAAAGGCAGGTTAGCATTTTCATAAAGCGCTAATGAGTCCGAGCGCTCAAAAACATCACTGCCATGCCATAACTGGTAAAACTCCGTGGCATCTGCAGCTTCATACTCCGACATAAACTCACCAGCAAAATCAAATTCAACCACGTTGTTGTCATCTTCAACTAAGGTTTTTAAGTAGTTAGCTTTATTAGTTAAAGACTGATTGAACTGATCTTCCACCCAAGTATCAACACTTAAATCAACGGTTAAAAATATGGTGAATAAAATAACTGAGATCACAGCGCTAATATTATTAACGAGTTTACGTTTTATTGAGTGATTTTTATTTTGTTGTTGCGACATAACCAAATCCACGTTTATTTTTTATCGGGAGCTCGCCATCAAACTGTCTTACTTTTTTACGTATGGTTGAGATGTGTGCTTCAAGCGCATTTTTAGAGAGCATATCAAACTGACCTACCACCGCTTCACTTATAAGTTCAAGCCCCAATACTCGCTCTGGGGCGTTAAATAAGCATTCAATTATTTTGTATTCATTACGCGTGAGCTCAATGGCATGTTGCTTGTAATGAAGAGTTTTAAGGGAGAGATCTAATACGCAATCTCCTACGGTTAGGCTATTTTGTTGGTTTTGCAGTGAACCACGACGAAGTAATGCAAGGACACGAGCATGGAGTTCTTCAAACGAAAATGGCTTAGTTAAATAATCGTCAGCGCCTTTCATAAGGCCGTTAATTTTATCTTGAGGCTCACTTCGTGCCGATAAAATTAGCACACGGCTTTGGCTATTACTGCTGCGCAGTGCTTGTAAAATACTCATGCCATCAACGCTCGGTAGCATTAAATCAAGTACGAGGAGGTCGTAGTTTCCACTCAGTGCCATACTCAGCCCTTCTGAGCCATCACCAGTTTCATCTACGGTAAAACCAAGGTTGCTAAGGCCAACTTGCAAGCTGCGTCTTAGTGCTTCAGAGTCTTCAATAACGAGGATTTTCATGTTTACTCGGTTTATAAAAATAGCCTTGTTACTTTAACAAGGCTTTATTATCAAGTCACTTGGTTAATGATACCAACCATTTGTGTAGGCTAAATTACCCAAGTTCGCGTGGGCTAGGGCTTTTCTAACTAGTTGCTCATCATTTTCACATGGTACAAGCTGGTTATTGCTATACGTATAGGTTGTTGCTGGTTTTTGTGGTTGTAACACCACCACTTTATTATCGTGCATGTAGGCAAAGTTTTTGTCGTATTGCATCATTGCGCGTAGTTTGTTGTCGCTAATTGGCTTTGATAAATCATGACCTATCATTGGGTGCTTACCACTTGCGCCAATTAAAGACAGTAGAGTAACAGGAATATCGAGCTGACTGGCTAGTTGGCTATCTCGTTTATGGGTAATACCTTTTCCAAAAATAACGGCCGGAATTTTAAAGTGATCCACCGGTACTAAATTCGAACCCGATACGCGCGAGTCGTGATCGGCAATAACTATAAATACAGTATCATCCCAGTAGCTCGATTTTTTAGCTTTTTCGATAAAGGTGCCTAGTGCGTAATCGGCATACTTGGCAGCATTATTACGGGTTTGTTTTTGTTTATCGTACAGCGTTATTTTATCGTCAGGAAAGTCATACGGGCTATGATTAGAGCTTGAAAATATAAGGCTAAAAAAGGGTTTGTTTTGATTTTTAAGCTTAGTAAGTTCTATGTCAGCTTGGTCGTACAAGTCTTCGTCTGATGCGCCCCACGAGCCATTAAAGTCTATTTTTTTAAAGTTATTTGTATCTACGATACTTTTAAAACCGTTGCCTAAAAAGAAGCTGCGCATGTTATCAAAATGGCTTTCGCCACCATAAATGAACTGCGTGTTGTAATTTTGCTTCGCTAAAAAATCAGCAATGGTAAAAAAGTCGCGTTGTGATTTATCAAGCTTAACAACTGCACGCGAAGGCGTTGGTGTAAACCCTGTAATTACTGCCTCAATTCCACGTACTGAACGTGTGCCCGTGGCGTATAAATTATCAAACCCCCAGCCTTGTTTATAAAGGGCGTCTATATTAGGTGTAAGCGGTAAACCGCCAAGCGTGCCTACATAACGAGCACCTAAACTTTCTTGTAAAATAATGACTAAATTTTTGGGTTTACCTGTATTACTTGCGCGATGAAACGTTTTTGTAGGGGCGGTTACATCGCTAAATGCGGCTTGCGTATTTTGCATGTTATTACGCACAATACTAAGTAATTCATCGGTGGGCATTTTACCGTAATAGTCTTGGCTCGATTGCTCATTAGAAAGTTGCTTAACTGCAAACGCGACGCTATAAAGTGAGTTAAGGGTTAAGTCGTTAAGTAAGTGATCAGTAGAAAACGAGACCATGGCGGGGTTAAGTGGTCTGTGCCCTAATGAGTTGCGGGCGCCCAAAATAGTTAAGCATACTAAAACGAGCGCTAAAATTGATTGGTTTAAGCCTGTTAGTGATGACTTGCTTTGCCATTGATTGCTAAATATTTTGCTTGCAAATTTACAGCTTAAAACAAGTGCTATAACAGCAATAAATACTTCTAACTTATAGCCTGAAAAAATCATTTTTGAGACTTCTTTAGGATAAATTAAATATTCTATAAATAAGCGGTTTGGGCGTAAATCGTACTCGTTTATAAACGTAGGCGTAATCACTTCAAAAAAAACAAGTAAAGCAGACATCGTCACTAAATAAATTTTAATGAGGCCGCGTACTTTATTTTGCCAACCTACGCTTTGCATCAGTAAAGTAAGTAGTAATGCGGGCATAATAATGTAGCTTAGAGTGGCTATATCAACTCTTAAACCACCTATAAATATAGACACCCACGCATGCGATCCAAATACACGCTCCCCTTGCCATACACTTAAACCAAAGCGAGCAAGTGTTAAAAAGCTAAGTGCTAAAACAGCAAATACAACTAAAATCCATACAGGGCCAAGTGCATTTTGTATTTTAGGTATTACTTTAAATATTAGCCTCGTTATTTTAGGTATAAAAGTTAGCTTTATGCCCATAACACAGCCCACCAAATAAGTGCGGCAATTAGCATGGCTATAAACACGCTTGCAGAGGCAATATCTTTAGCTAGCCCCGAAAGCTCATGGTATTCACTGCCAATTCTATCAACTACAACCTCAACTGCCGTATTTACCAGCTCAGCAAACAATACAAAAAGCAGGCTGGCTATAAGCAGTAATTTATCGCTTAGTGCAATCTCTTGTAGCCACACAAACACACCGAGTAACGAAAACAGTGCTAGCTCTTGTTGAAACGCTGCTTCAAATCGACTCATCCATTTTAAGCCGTTAAAAGAATGACTTAAGGTAAAAATAAGGCGCATTAAGCCTTGGCGTTTTATAACGGTTTTATTGCTCATAGTTTTATTTCGCTTGGTGTTGTTTGGCAGCTAGCAAGTAAATCAAGTGATGCCTGATACGTTTTACTTTTAATGCCAATTAAATTTAAAAGGGTGTGAAAAATATTGTTGTGTGAGCGTGCAGCAGTGGTGTCTAAATTAGCCAAGCAGGTATTGGTAATGCGCTGATTATGCTCATCAGCCCACATATAAAGAGGAACATGCGTTTGTGTGCTAGGTGCAAAGCTATACGGAAAACCATGTAAATAAGCCCCAGCTTCGCCAAGTGATTCACCATGATCAGAGACATATAAAAACTGCTTATCTATATTGCTTGGCAGCGCTTTTAATTGCTCAATTACCTGGGCGTTAACAAAGTCGCTGTACGCAATTGTGTTGTCGTAGGTATTAACTAATTCATCGAGTGAGCAGTTTTGAATGTCGCTTCTGTCGCACGTGGGCGTAAATTGCTTAAATTTATTTGGGTAGCGTTTAAAGTAGGTTGGTCCGTGTGAGCCCATCATGTGTAGGACGATAACGGTATTAGCTTGGCTTAAATTAGCGAGTTTGCGCTTAAGCGGAGCAAGCAGTACTTCATCAAAACAATATTTCCCATCGCAAAGCGCTGATGGGGTGGTTGGTATATCAATATTAACAACACGGGTGCATACGTTTTTACAGCCGCTGTTGTTATCAACCCACAGTACGTCACTGCCAGCTTGTTGTGCTAAGTCAATCAGGTTTTGTTGGTTGTCGGCTGCTAATCGATCAAAGTTATCTTGTGTTTGCAGTGAAAACATACACGGCACAGACACAGCAGTAGCGGTGCCACAAGACGCCACATTATTGAAATACGTCACATTGTACTTTTGTGTGTAAGAATTTGTGTTGCGCTTATAACCTTGATAAGCAAAGTTTTCTGCTCGTGCGGTTTCGCCAACAACTATAACTGTTACGCTGGTGGTATTAGGCGCAATTAGGGTGGGTGCTGCATCTATGTTTTTAAATTCTATATTGGTGTACAGCAGTTGATCGCGCATATATTTATAACCGCTAGAGAGATACTGAAACGGAATAATTTCTTTTTTCAAAATGCGGTTGTTACGTCCAGTGGCTGCGTAATCGGCGTAAAAGTTAGCGACCACTAAAGCAATTAGCGTTAAGCAGGCAATAATAAGTTTTATGCGACTAATTGCTTCTTGGTGAGGGCGAGTAAAGTGTATTTTTACTTTGCTTAATATAAAAACAGGTAGCGCACAAAAAAGTAGTAAAAAGGCTATGAGCTGCGGGTTTAAATAGCTCAGCGCTTCGCTTGAATCTGTTTCGAACGTGTTTTGAATCATTGAATAGTCAAACACAACACCGTAATTTAATGAGCCGTAAAGCACGGCGCTAGAAATTATCAGTAAAAGATAGTTAACTGGTTTTAATAACCATCTAACCGACACTATCGAAAAGAAAATAATTAAAAGACATAACAAAAGTAGCGGGACTGAAAGTAAAAATAGCCATGAAAAAGATGCAAGAGAGGTTATGGCGCTAAACGAACCTTGAATAAAAGGAATGTTTATAACTAAACAGTAATAACAGGCAATCATCACTACAAAGGCATTTGCACTACAGTGAATGTAAAACCGTTTACTACGATTTGGCTTTTTTTGTGCTGGTGTTTGACTAATTACGTTCATATTTAGGCTCGTTTAAAATAACAACGCCATGCTATGCAACAACACTTAAGAGTCGCTTAAGAGAACCTACGCATTACCTGAAGGTGATAAATAATTTTATTTATAAAAATATTCTCAAAAATTAATCAAACCTTAAATAAGGGATATAAGAATAGTGAATTTCTGAGATTAAAATTAGAGCATAAAAAAACCACTACCAGCTTGTATAATGAATTTTAAAACCTGATAAATTGCCTTTTAGTCTTTTTGTTAGATTAACTTTGGTGTTGACTTAAAGGGCCTAGCGCGGTACTAATATAAAAAGAGAGCGAAGGAATAACCTTCGCGATAATTGAACAAAATTTGGTATTAATTACATGCTTACAAACGCACTTAACCTAGTCCTGATTATTATCGTGGTGATTATTCCCGCGAGGGCTTCGTAGTGCTTTAAAAACTTAAGCATTAAAAAAGCCCTCCGCACTTAACCGTTCGGAGGGCTTTTTAGTTTTAAGGGTAAAATTTGTAATTGGGTTGTCACTGAGGAATGAGGGTTTATTAATGACAGGCGCAGAACTAACAATCGACTTATTGGCCAAACACGGCGTAAATGAAGTATTTGGCTACCCAGGCGGAGCTATTATGCCAATTTACGATGCGCTGTATGGCGCGCCAGTCAAACACTACCTAACTCGCCATGAGCAAGGTGCAGGGTTTGCAGCTGTTGGTTATGCTCGCAGCACACGTAAATTAGGCGTATGTTTTGCAACATCGGGCCCAGGTGCAACTAATTTAATAACCGCTCTTGCTGATGCGATGATGGACTCAGTACCATTATTGGCGATCACCGGCCAAGTGCCTACTGCAGCGATTGGTTCAGATGCGTTTCAAGAAATAGATGTACTAGGTATGTCGCTTTCGTGTACTAAGCACAGCTACATGGTAGAACGAGCTGAAGACTTAGCAGAGATATTACAAGAAGCAATTCATTTAGCGCAAAGCGGCCGCCCAGGTCCTGTACTTGTCGATATCCCAAAAGATATTCAAATGGCTCAAGTCCCTTTTAAACCTTGGCTAGCAGCTGATGAATACTTACCAGAGTTAGATTTAAAGCAAGTTGCTATTGCTAATCAATTGTTGAGTGAGGCTAAACAGCCTGTAGCGTATGTTGGTGGTGGTGTACAAGCCGCTGATGCGCAAGACGAACTAATGCAATTTTTAAATAAAACTCAGATGCCAGCTGTATCAACACTTAAAGCGCTGGGCAGTGTATTACCAGATTACGAACATTACTTAGGTATGTTGGGTATGCATGGTGGTCAAGCTGCTAATATCGCAGTGCAAGAATGTGATGTACTTGTATGTATAGGGGCACGCTTTGATGACCGCGTAACAGGCAACTTAGCTAAATTTGCAGCTAAAGCTAAAGTAATCCATTTAGATATAGATGCTGCTGAAGTTGGTAAGCGAAAACCTGCTAAAGCTTCATTAATTGCCGATTTAAAAACGTCGTTACCCGCACTTGAGTGCTTTGTAACACCTAAAGCGTGGTGTGACACAAATAAAGAAATGAATATTAAGCATGCGTGGCGTTACGACTACCCAGGTGAGAAGGTTTTTGCACCGTACTTATTAAACCAACTAAGCCAACGCATGCCAAAAACAGGGGTTGTGTGCTGCGATGTTGGTCAGCACCAAATGTGGGTAGCACAACACATGAAGTTTACTCATCCGAGTAATCATTTAAGCAGTGGTGGTGCAGGGACAATGGGCTTTGGTCTACCTGCGGCTATTGGTGCACAAGTAGCACGCCCTGATGACTTTGTTATCACTGTATCGGGCGATGGTTCTATAATGATGAATATTCAAGAATTGGCCACTATTCGTCGTAACAATTTACCTGTAAAAATATTAATTTTAGATAACCAGCGTTTAGGAATGGTTCGCCAATGGCAGGAACTATTTTTTGAAGGGCGTTATTCTGAAACTAATCTGTCGGATAACCCAGACTTTGTGCAATTAGCTGCTGTATTTGGTATCCCAGGGCAAACAATTACTCACGCTAACCAAGTTGATGATGCGATAACTGCATTAGTTAACAGTAAAGGTCCGTACATAGTACATGCCTGTATTGATGATAAAGAAAATGTTTGGCCGCTTGTACCACCTGGGGCTGCTAACGACGAAATGATGACGGAGAAAGCAAAATGAAACATAGCCTAACTATTGCATTAAAAAGTCAAAGTATAGCGGTAGAGCGATTTTTACGAGTGGTGCGTCATCGTGGTTTTGACCTTACGCATTTTCAGCTCAATATGGACGATGGTTTTTATAATGTAGACATGACGGTAGATAGTGATAAACCAATTCACCTTTTAACCAGCCAGTTAAATAAGCTGGTGGATGTCAAAGAAGTCACTTTACAAAATTTACAGCAACAACAGGCTGTGTAATTACGAACTGAAAAACAATTTACGAGTAACTGAATCACTCGGTTACTCACCAATTTTAGAATGAGGAATGCCCGCTTATTTTGCGGCAAAAACTGAGGTAACTATGGCTAAATTAAGAAGTGCAACAACAACTGAAGGGCGTAAACGCGCAGGCGCTCGTGCATTATGGCGCGCAACAGGTATGACCGACACCGATTTTGGTAAGCCGATTATTGCCGTAGTTAACTCGTTTACACAATTTGTACCAGGGCATGTTCACCTTAATCAGCTAAGTGAACTTATGGCTGAAACCATTACACAAGCCGGTGGCGTCCCTAAAGAATTTAATACTATTGCGATTGATGATGGTATTGCAATGGGTCACGGCGGCATGCTTTATTCGCTGCCTTCACGCGACTTAATTGCTGACTCGGTTGAGTATATGGTAAATGGTCATTGTGCTGATGCGATGATTTGTATTTCAAACTGTGACAAAATTACTCCAGGAATGATGCTTGCAGCACTACGCTTAAATATTCCGGTAATATTTGTATCAGGCGGTCCAATGGAAGCAGGTAAAACTAAGCTTGCTAACATCGATATTAAACTTGATTTAGTAGATGCCATGGTTAAAGGCGCTGATGAATCGGTAAGTGATGCAGATTCAGAGCAAGTAGAGCGCTCTGCGTGTCCAACATGTGGCTCGTGTTCAGGCATGTTTACTGCAAACTCAATGAACTGTCTGCTAGAAGCGATTGGTTTAGCACTTCCGGGTAACGGCACGACGCTTGCGACTCATAAAGACCGTAAACAACTTTATGTTGAAGCGGGGGCTCGTATTGTTGATTTATGTCGTGAGTATTATCAAAAAGATAATCAAGATGTATTGCCACGTGCTATTGCTAACAAAACAGCCTTTATGAATGCAATGGTTGTTGATATTGCAATGGGTGGCTCGTCAAATACGGTATTGCATTTACTTGCTGCAGCGCAAGAAGCGGGCGTTGATTTTGATATGTCGCACATTGATGCGCTTTCTCGTAAAACACCATTTTTATGTAAAGTTGCACCAGCGACACCTGAATATCACATTGAAGATGTGCACCGCGCAGGCGGCATGATGGCAATCGTACGTGAACTTGGCAAAGCAGGCTTAGTTGATATGTCAGTTAATCATGTTGCTGGGTCAACTATGGCTGAGCTCGTTAAAAAATGGGATGCAACAGATCCTACTAACGAAGCGGCGCGCAAATTTTACCGTGCTGGTCCTGCGGGCATTCGTACCACTAAAGCAATGAGCCAAGAGTGTCGTTGGGACGAGGGCGATAATGACCGTGTTAATGGGTGTATCCGAAGTGTCGAACACGCTTTTCGTCAAGATGGTGGCTTAGCTGTACTTTCGGGTAATTTAGCAGTTGATGGCTGTATTGTTAAAAGCGCTGGCGTTGTTGATGAAATGCTACATTTTGAAGGTACTGCAGTCGTGTACGAGTCACAAGATGATTCTGTAGAGGGTATTTTAAACGATGAAGTAAAAGCCGGTGATATCGTGGTTATTCGTTACGAAGGCCCTAGAGGCGGCCCAGGTATGCAAGAAATGCTATATCCAACTAGCTACTTGAAATCAAAAGGCCTAGCTGAAAAATGTGCACTTATTACTGATGGTCGCTTTTCGGGTGGTACTTCGGGTTTATCAATTGGTCATGTATCACCAGAGGCGGCAAGTGGTGGTGCAATTGCTTATGTTGAAAATGGCGACAAAATCATTATTGATATCGCAACACGAGAAATCACGTTAGCGCTAAGCGATGAAGAGCTTGAAGCACGTAAACAAAAACAATTAGCACGCGGAAAACTGGCTTACAAACCAGTTGATCGTGAGCGCTATGTATCGTCTGCTTTAAAGGCTTATGCATTACTTGCAACAAGTGCTGATAAAGGCGCAGTGCGTGACTTAGCTAAATTGGAGGCGCTTAGTTAATTATGGTCTCTCAAGAGCTCGATTATTTTCGCGCTATTATTCAAGCAAACATGGAGCCTTTGGCTAAGGTTACCGAGGTCAGCGAAATGGCTGAGCTCGGTGCTAAATTAGGTAACCATGTTTGGTTAAAGCGTGAAGACCAACAGCCCGTGTATTCATTTAAATTACGCGGTGCGTATAACAAATTAAATAAATTACCTAAAGGCTCAGTGGTTATCACTGCTTCAGCGGGTAATCACGCTCAAGGGGTTGCACTAAGTGCTTCTCACTTAGGGCATCAAGCTACAATTGTAATGCCAGTAACAACGCCTGAAATAAAAGTAAGTGCGGTACGTGCGCTAGGCGGTGAAGTTGTGCTACATGGGCATCATTTTGATGCCGCAAAAGCACATGCGCTTGAGCTTACAGAGCAACGAAACGGTATATTTGTTCCACCATTTGATGACCCAGACGTCATTGTTGGTCAAGGTACTGTAGCGCGTGAGCTTATGCAGCAATTAAACGAGCTTGATGCGGTGTTTATTCCTGTTGGCGGCGGCGGTTTACTTGCTGGGATGGCGGTTTATATTAAATCGCTGCGTCCAGATATAAAAGTAATTGGTGTAGAAGCCGACGAAAGTGCATGTTTACAAGCGGCACTTAAAGCAGGCAAACCGGTAGAGCTTGAACGCGTTGGTAGTTTTGCTGATGGCGTAGCGGTTAAAATTGTTGGCACTGAAACATTTCGCTTAGCGCAAAAGTTTTGTGATGAAGTTATAACCGTCACCAGCGACGAAATATGTGCTGCCATGCAGGATATTTTTGTATCTACCCGTGCAATAGCAGAACCTTCAGGTGCACTTGCAACGGCAGGGCTTAAAAAGTGGAGCCAGCAGTCGGGGTTAAAAGGATTACATTTAGCGGCTGTTTTATCCGGTGCTAATTTAAACTTTGATCGCCTGCGTTATGTTGCAGAGCGCACTGCGCTGGGTGAAAAAAACGAAGCGTTATTAGCGGTTACTATTAAAGAAGAAAAAGGCAGCTTTAAACAGTTTTGTGCTTCTTTAGGTGGCCGTGCTATTACTGAGTTTAACTATCGTTATGCAGGACCTGGTGAAGCACAAATATTTGTAGGTATTGCCCTGCGCCAAGGCGAGCAAGAGCTTAATGAGCTAAAGCAAGACTTAACAAATAATGATTACCAATTTTGCGATCTGTCGGATAACGAACTCGCTAAATTACATGTGCGCTATATGGTTGGCGGAAAAGCACCCGAGCAATTACATGAGCGCTTACTTCGCTTTGAATTTCCGGAGTATCCAGGTGCGCTTGCACGCTTTTTAGATACTTTAGGTAGTAATTGGAACATTACCTTATTTCATTATCGTAATCACGGTGGTTCGATGGGGAATGTACTGGCAGGTTTTGCTATTGAGCCGAGTCAGTATGAGATGTTTAACGAGCACTTAAATCGTTTAGGTTACAGTGTACAAGATGAAACACAAAATCCGTGCTTTAGCCAATTTTTAACATCAAAGCCCCAAGCAGAAAAAGCCGAAAAACTCGCCTCAGTATAGTCCTTCTTTAAAGGCAGGCACCTAACTAGGGTGCTTGCTTTATCGCACGTTTTACATATAGTTACAGGTAATCGTCATACTTTTTGAGGGCACCTAGTTGCTATTTAAAGGATTAATCATTGGATTGTGCTTTTTTTGTAGCCATATCGCGGCGCAAGAATCAGTCACATTACAGCTAAAATGGACACATCAGTTTCAGTTTGCTGGCTACTATATGGCAAAGCAAAAAGGCTTTTATAATGAAGCGGGCCTTGATGTAACCATTAAGCAAGCTAATCCAATGAAACCTGATACCTTTGCTCCTGTCGCCAGTGGCGAAGCACAATTTGGAGTTGGGCACTCTGGTATTTTACAGCAACGTATTAATGGACAACCTCTTGTTGCTATGGCTGCCTTATTGCAATTTTCACCTTACTGCTGGATGGTTAAAGACACGTCTGATATTTTTCATCCACGTGACTTTGTTAATAAACGCATCACTGCGGTGAGCAAAAATGACGGCACCGAGCTACTTATTATGCTTAAACGCAGTGGCGTTGATGTAGATAAACTCAAAGTTTACAATGGCGAAAATTTTAATCAGGCTTGGATTGAAAACAAGCTAGATGCTATGCAAGTGTATGTTACTACAGAGCCTTATTATATGACTCAACAAGGCGTAGCTCATCGGCTTGTTTGCCCACAGCGTTATGGTATGGACGTATATAGCGACATTTTATTTACCAGCGAAAACATGCTTAAGCAAAATCCACAAACGGTCGAAAAATTCTACCAAGCGAGCCTAAAAGGTTGGCGCTATGCAATGATGAATATGGACGAAGCCATTGCAGTCACTCAGCAAAACTATGCACCGAGTAAGAGCTTTCATCAGCTCGCCTTTGAGGCTGAAGTACTAAAAAGTTATATAACCCCACCCACTACCAGTTTAGGGCATATGTCGATAGCAAAGTGGCGTTTAATTGCTGACTTATATGGCATACAGCAAAACGAATTTGACGAAGTGAAATCTCACTTTATTTATAAATACCAAGAGCCTGAAAAGATGCAATTATCATGGATGCTTATAGCAGCTATTTTGGTGAGTATTATTTCAATACCTTTGTATTTACGGCTGATTTTTAGCCAAAAATAACTGCTTAGGAAATTCACGAAACTGATATAATTAATTGTCTTTTTTATTTTTTAAGCTGTTATGACTTTAGCTGAGCAATTTTTTGCACTTGATTCACTTTTAATGCGCCATCGTCAGTATTGGCAGTGCACCGCATTTGATTTTGACACTATTCCTTGGCCAGAGCTGCAAGGCATACTTAACGAACTAACTGATGATCAGGTAACCGTTCTTGATAATGATCAAAATCAGCTATACCAATTTTTTAGCCAACACATAAACCAACTTGATGAACTTGCTAAGCTATGTGATTTACCTAGCTCTGCACACTCTCGATCTGATTATCCGTTTTGGATAAGTAACGGCATTAAAGGTCGTAAGTTTGATCAGTTACAAGATTTTGTATCTGCACTACCTAATACTAAGCAACCAGTTTTAGAGTGGTGTGCGGGTAAAGGACACTTAGGGCGAATGCTTGCGTTTAATGGTGCCAATAATGTGCATAGTATTGAACTGCAACAAAGCTTATGCGAGCAAGGACAAAAAAGTGCACAGCAACAAGGCTTGGCAATGCACTTTAGCCAAGCTGATGTATTAAAAGAGGATATCACTCAATTTTTTAATGCTGATATGCATGCCGTAGCGCTACACGCATGTGGTGGTTTGCACCAAGCATTTATGCGTCAAGCAAGTTTAGCGAAAGTACAGCAAATTAGCTTTTCACCTTGTTGCTATCATTTATTTACGGCTAATGAGTACCGTGTAATGAGTGAGGTTGCAAATAAAAGTGAGCTTAACCTAACGCATCGCGATTTAAAGCTCGCATTACAAGAAACCGTAACAGCGCCTTCTCGTCTGGAAAAAGTACGTAAAACAGAGCTAGAATGGCGACTTGGTTTTGATGCACTTAGAAAATCGATTACTGGAGAGCAATATTATGTAAGCGTACCTTCGGTTAACAAAGCTATATTCTCAGATTCGTTTAAATCATTTTGTGCATGGGCTGCAGATAAAAAGGCAATAAACCTACCTCAAGATACTGATTATAATAAATATTTAGATATTGGTGTTGCTCGAAAAAAAATAACTGACCGAGTTGAACTGGTTCGACATGTGTTCAGAAGGGCAATTGAAGTTTGGCTTGTGCTCGATCGTGCTTTATATTTGCAACAGCAAGGCTATCAAGTAAGCGTTAAAACGTTTTGTGAAAAGCAGTTAACGCCTCGTAATATTTTGATTCTTGCTAATATCCATTAAATTTCCGTCCTCGACTTAATAAGAGATGCAATGAGAAAGTTAAAAAATTTATTCGATAACAATAAACGTTGGGCTGCACGTACAAGCGAAGCTGATCCTGAGTTTTTTAAAATTTTATCTATGCAACAAAATCCAGAGTATTTATGGATTGGTTGTTCAGACTCTCGTGTACCTGCTAATCAAATAGTTGATTTATTACCAGGCGAATTATTTGTGCATCGTAACGTTGCTAACGTGGTTGTACACACTGACCATAACTGTTTGTCGGTTATGCAGTACGCTGTAGAGGTTTTAAAAGTAAAACATATTATGGTAGTAGGTCACTATGGCTGTGGTGGCGTACAAGCCGTTTTAAACAATGCAAAATTTGGCTTTATTGATAATTGGCTACGCCATGTAGGGGATGTAAAAGAAAAGCATCTTGAACAACTTGATGCAATGCCAGAAAGCGAACGTTTAAGCCGCCTTATTGAGCTAAATGTAATTGAGCAAGTACGTAATGTATGCCGTACTAACATTGTGCAAGATGCGTGGGAGCGCGGCCAAGAGCTAAGCGTTCATGGTTGGGTTTATGGTTTAGAAAACGGCCATCTTCATGATTTAGAATCTGTAGTAACGTGCGCGAGTGAAGAAACGCAAAGCTACAAAAAAGCAGTGCAGCACGTACTTAATAAAGTGGGCGAAAATAAATAAATTTATGACTAAAACGGCGATATTAATAGGTGCTACAGGTTTGGTCGGTAATGAGTTGCTACATAAGCTACTTAAGAGCGATCGTTATACCAAAGTGGTTACGTTAAGTCGTCGGGCTTTGCCTATTACACACGCAAAGCTAGTTAATCACGTTATTGATTTTGAAAAATTAACTCAATACGTTGAGCTTTTTAAAGGTGACGTATTGTTTTCGTGTTTGGGCACAACCCGTAAACGGGCGGGCTCTACACAAGCTCAGCGTAAAGTAGATTTTGATTATCAGTTTATAGCGGCGCAGTTAGCGGCATGTAATGGTGTTACGCATTACTGCTTAGTGTCATCAAGCGGGGCGAACACGCACAGTAATAGTGCTTATTTGAAAATGAAGGGTGAGCTTGAGCAACATATTAAAGCACTCCCTTTTGATAAAATAAGTATTTTACAACCATCTTTATTATTAGGTGATCGTGAGCAATTTAGAGTGGCAGAAAAGATAGGCAGTATTATTTTTCATGTTATTACACGACTTCCGTTTTTAAAGCGTTACAAACCAATAACTGGCGAGCAAGTTGCGCAAAAAATGCTGAGTGTGAGTTTAGAGCAACAGACTAAGTTATTTTATTATGTGCTAGATGAGCTATTTGAATAAACTGAGTAAAACGCAAAAGGCAGCCTAAGCTGCCTTTTTTGTACACTAAATTAATACCAATTTTATTAAAAAAATTATCATTCTAGTGTATTAGATAACTCACGAACTACGTTAAAAATTATTTATATAGAACAACTATGTACCATAATTTTAGCCTTGTTATTGAGCTATTTTCTTATCGCTATAATAGAACACTAATTTAATGCAATTGGTATAATTATTCAGCGTCAGTTTTAGCGCTAAGTTGTTGCTCAAGCAATGAAACTTTAGCTTCAAGTTCGGTTAACTTTTCGCGAGTACGAATAAGTACTTGGCTTTGCACATCAAATTCTTCACGGCTCACAAAGTCCATCTCAGCAAGCTTGTTTTGTAGAACTTGCTTTGTTTTACCTTCGAGTGTGTCTGCTAGGTTTTTTACACCTTGTGGCATATTGCTAGTAATTTGCTTAGCAATTTCTTCAAGTTTTGCTGGGTTGATCATATTTGTCCCTTCGGCATTGCCTAAATGATAATAACTAATATTACCTTATACCCACGGTATTTAACACATGATCATCTTTACCTTAATTAATTAAGGCAATTGCTATGCTCGCTGTAATGGTTACGTTAAAATTGCGCGTCTTTTAAATTTCTTTGGTCGTTATGAAACTCAATCCTAAACAAGATGAAGCCGTAAAATATATTAGTGGTCCATGCTTAGTACTCGCAGGCGCAGGCTCTGGTAAAACCCGTGTTATTACGAATAAAATCGCTTATTTAGTGAAAAAATGTGAGTACAAAGCGCGAAATATAGCCGCTGTTACTTTTACCAATAAAGCAGCCAAAGAAATGCGTGAACGAGTACTGCAAACACTTGGTAAACAAGACGCCAAAGGTTTGTGGGTATCGACGTTTCATACACTCGGTTTAGAAATAATAAAAAAAGAGTTAAGCACATTAGGGTTTAAACCCGGCTTTTCGTTATTTGATGATCAAGATACCAATCAGCTTCTTAGTGAACTCACCGAAGATGAGCTAAAAAAAGACAAGGACTTACTCAAACTACTTAAAATGGAAATTGGTAGTTGGAAAAACGAATTAGTACTGCCAGAGCAAGCAATACGCGAAGCGCGTGATGCGCAAAAGGCATTGTTTGCACAGCTGTATGCTCGCTACCAAAATCAGCTACGTGCTTATAACGCACTGGATTTTGATGATTTAATTATGATCCCTACTTTGTTACTTACTAATAACGCCACATCTCGTGAGCGCTGGCAGCAACGCTTTAAATACTTGCTGGTGGATGAGTATCAAGATACCAATACAAGCCAATATCAACTTGTTAAATTGCTAGTAGGCGAGCGTGCCCGTTTTACTGTTGTAGGTGATGACGATCAATCAATTTACTCATGGCGTGGTGCTCGCCCGCAAAACTTAGTGTTATTAGGTAAAGACTACCCAGGGCTTAGACTTATAAAACTTGAGCAAAACTATCGAAGTGCAGGGCGAATACTAAAAGCGGCTAACATTTTAATTGCGAATAACCCACATGACATAGAGAAAAAGTTATTTAGTGAACTAGGTTATGGTGAGCCGATTAAAGTAATAGGGTGCCGCGATGAAGAGCATGAATCTGAGCGTGTGGTTGCTGAAATAATTTCACATAAGTTTATGAAGCGAACCAGCTATAAAGATTACGCGATTTTATATCGTGGTAATCATCAAGCACGTGGCTTTGAAAAATCACTAATGAGTAACCGTATCCCTTATAAAATTAGTGGCGGTATGTCGTTTTTCGCTCGCTCAGAAATTAAAGATATTATGGCGTATTTACGTTTGCTAGTTAATCAAGATGATGACAATGCTTTTTTACGTATCGTAAATACACCGCGACGCGAAATAGGTACGGTTACCCTTGAAAAGCTTGGTACGCTTGCTAATGAAAAGCACGCGAGCTTATTTGCTACCTGTTTTGATAACGATTTAGGCTACAGGCTAAAAGGGCGTGGCTTTAATGCGCTTGCTGGATTTGCACGCTGGGTTGTTGAGCTATCTGATAACGCAGTACGCGGTGATACGCTCGAAGCTGTTAAAGACTTAGTGCGTAATATTAATTACGAGGCATATTTGTACGAGTCATCACCGAGTGCAAAAGCGGCTGAAATGCGTATGAAAAACGTATCAGAGCTGTATCGTTGGATAACAGATATGTTGACCGGTGATGCCGACAACGAACCAATGACATTAGCCGAGGTTGTTAGCAAGCTAACCCTTCGCGATATGCTTGAGCGTAACGAAGAAGAAGATGAAACCGATGCAGTGCACTTATCAACACTACATGCATCAAAGGGCTTAGAGTACCCGTACGTATTTATGGTGGGTATGGAAGAGGGTTTACTTCCGCATCAGGTAAGTATTGATGAGGACAACGTAGATGAAGAACGTCGCTTAGCTTATGTTGGTATTACTCGTGCGCAGCAGGAGTTAACACTTACTTATGCAAAGATACGTCGTCAATTTGGTGAAACCTCACAAACTGAATTAAGCCGATTTGTACAAGAGTTACCGCAGGACGATCTCGCGTTCGAAAACAAAAAGGCGCCAAATACCCAAGCAGAGCGCATGGAAAAAGGCCAAGCAAGAGTCGCTAACTTACGAGCGATGTTTAAAAAGCCTGAGTAATACCTCAGGCTAACTTTATAAAGACTGGGTTGCTTGCACTTCAGGTAACTCAGAGCATACTAGAGCGTGTTGTTTTCCCACAAAAAATGCCAAACCGTGCTTGTCTAGTAAAGCTCTAAAATTAAGTATTGATGGGCCTTTAGCAATGACCTTCATTGCTTTGAGCTTTGTAATTGCAAGCACGCCCTGTAGCTGAAAATCGTAACTTTCTTGTTGTAAAACACGTTTACTAAAGGTCGAGCTAAGTAGTAAATAATCAAAATTAATATCGGTTAGTAAATTAAGTTCGCACCTGTCTTTAGCAAAATTGTTTAAACCAATTGAATAACCAAGTTGTGATAGCGTTTTGAGGTTTTTTATTTGCGTTGCACATGCGTGGCGAATTTCTTGTTCATCAAATAATAAACAGAGTTGGCTTTGTCCTTGTTGTTTATTTAGCGTATCTGTAAATAAAACAAATTCGTGTTCCTCAAGTAGCAAACCAGAGCAAGGAACCAATGCCATAGCTACATTTGCAGTAATTGCTTGTGCATAGGCGCGTTGTAATAGTTGTAACTCTACTTGCAGATGCTGCTCTTTATCTGATGCAAACTTTTTCAAAATATCAAAGCTAGTAAAGCCAAGTATTGGGTGTTCACCAAATGCTTCAAATAAAGATTCAGACTGTTGTTGCTCATCAAGCGTAATTATTTCTGAGCTTCTAAAACTCATAGGTAATATATCAAGGTGATGTTGTGCTTTTAGAGTCTGCGCAGGTATTGATTGCGTTAATAGCGGATGAAATAACTCGTAACGGTTTTTTCCTGAGTTTTTAGCGTGATACATGGCAGCATCGGCATCACGAATAATTTCATCTGTATGCGTATAGCTTTTCTTTGAGTAGGTTATCCCTATACTTGCACCACTTTGTAAAGACTCACCTTTGAGATAAAAGGGTTTTTTCATTAAATCTATAATACGATTTGCAACATCTTCTGCTTGTTGAGGCTCAGTTAAATGGGTTAATAAAATAACAAATTCATCTCCGCCTAAGCGTGCTAGTAAATCATGCTCGCGTATACATTGGGCAAATAACTCACTTACGTTAATTAAAAATTGATCGCCTGCATGGTGGCCAAGCTGATCGTTAATATCTTTAAATTTATCTAAATCGATAAACAAAACAGCAAAGTGGTGCTCAGGAAAACGTTGATAATGTTGTAGCGTTTTTTCGAGCTGAGTTAAAAATAGACTACGATTAGGCAAGCTCGTAAGTGAATCGTGATGTGCATCATGATAAAGCTGCTGCTCTATTTTTTTTCGCTCATCTATTTGCATTTGTAAGTGCAGATTAGTTTGACGCAATTCTTTGGTTTTTTCGTTTACTCTAAATTCGAGTTCTTGATGGCTTTTTGCAATTGCTTGATTGACGAGCTTTGTTTGTAAAACAGCTGCAATTTGATGCGATACAAAGGTAATTAACTCGCAATCATCTCGGCTGAATATATGTTTGTTATCGTAGGCTTGGCAAACAAGAAGACCAATAACACCTTGAGCTGTTTTAAGTGGAGCGCCTAACCAGCTAGTGGCCATTTGCTCTTTTGGTACAGGTGCTGAACGTTGTACCACACCGCTTACTATTAATTCTTTTGCTCTACATGTGTGTATTAGTTGTGTTTCTTCGGTGCTTATTACCAGTTCGCTATAACCTTTAGCAAAGCGTCTTGGCTGTGTATTTTCTTTAAATTCATCTACGCAATAAGGAAAACTAATCCACCCTGTTTCTCTATCATAAAGCGCAATATATAAGTTTTCTGCGTAGGTAATTGTTTTTATTATTTCGTGTATCTTAAAATAAGCGTCATCAAGGTTTTTAGCTTGCGTTGCTATTTCAGATATTTTAAATAGAATTTGTTGGCGTTGAAGTGCGCGTTTACGCTGCTCTATTTCAAGGTTTAGTGCATCGTTACTTTGAGTGAGTGCGCGGGTGCGAATTTTAACTTCTGACTCAAGAAGCTCTCGTTTTTTTACACGCTCTATTGCTGTTGCCAAATAAAGCGACATAAACTCAAGTAATTGTATTTGCTGTGAGCTATAGCCTTGTTTTGTATCGTAACTTTGCGCTGCTAAAACACCGATAATATTATGTTCTTGGTAAACTGGTACGCCTACCCAGTGTTCGGCAGGAGTGCCTAATGCTTTAAATAAACCTTCTGCTGCAGCATCTTGCATTTGCTGCTTGGTAAAGCATGTGGTTTTACCCTGTTTAAATACATAACCCGTGGCGCCTTCATCAAAGCTATTTGATTGGTTAAGGGCGACGGCAATACCATCTTTTTCATCTGAAAAGTAAGAAAGTTCTAGTGATTGGCTGTATTGATTTAGCAGCACCACATAAAAACTTTTACTAGGTACGTACTTTTGTAAAATGTCATGGATGGCAGGGTATAGCAGGGTTAGCTCGGCCACAGTACTTGCCTGCTCTGATAATTGGATCAGGGCATTTTGTAAATGATGTGATTGTTTGTATTTTTCGAGAAGCGCTTTAAGGCGTTTATTTTGATACGCCAATTTACTCGATACTGATAGTTTATCTTCCAATGATCTAACCGGCTATTTTTATTGTATAGTTATTAGCCTTATACTTTCACTTTTAGTGCTTATCGTCAAGTTGATATTCCTACTAAAGCAGTAGCTAGACACACTATTTTAGGCATTAAAAAAGGCTTACAGAAGTAAACCTTTTTTGTATATTTCAATCGAGCTTATTTAGATGTCATAAAGTCGATAGCAGCGCTAATCTCATCATCAGAACAATCCATACACGTGCCTTTTGGAGGCATAGCATTAAAGCCATTTAGTGCATGCTCAAGTAAAGTGTCTTTACCTTTAGCAATACGTGGAGCCCAATCGTCAGCCGATTTAGGCGCGCCTAGTGCACCAGTGCCGTGACATGCAAAACATGCACCTTGATATACTTGCTCACCAGAACGAGGACCTGTAGGCGCCGCTGCAACTGCAGCTTTATCGCCTTCAAGGTATACAGCACCAACCGGCGCGAGACGTGCTTTAATTGCATCTTCAGTCATAGAGTTATCATATGGCTGTGCGTATGCAGTGGTTGCTAGCAATAATAATGCTGCAGCTGTTAATTTTTTCATTTTGCCTTGCTCACTTCGATTTGAACGTGATCAATCACGATTAAAGATGACGGAAATTAAACCGATTATAACTCTCTGAGCCAATTTATAAAATGCTAAGAGCCGTTTTTATTAATAAAACTGACTACTTTTTGCGTTAACGCAATAAAATTTAATTATTTACTGTTTTTTGTTAAGCAATTTAATAAGCGCAATCAGTCATTCAATTAACTTTTTAGATCCTAAGATCAAAATCAATTTATTGATAATACGCTACTAACTAGTTTTGCGATCCCTGCGTCGGCTTCAAGAATCGATTCTGCCAACATGTAAGCAGGGGTGGTAACTAACTTATTTGGTTCATCGATAACTACACCGTCAACCGCACAATCTATATGTTTAGCGCCTAATGTGCTTAGCGCTTGTGCTGTCTCTACATCATTACCAATAGTAAGTGCGGCGTTATCGTAAATAAATGGGATCAATGTGGGTGCGATACACATATAACCTGCAGGCTTATTCGCTTTTGCAAATGATTTACAAGCATTAAGGACGTCCTGATTGATATTTGCTTTTGCGCCTTTAATTGCAAAATCGCATAAGTTTTTTGCAGCACCGAAACCGCCAGGTACAATTAATGCGTCAAACTGAGTCACGTCTAGTTTAATCAGTGATTTAATGTCACCTCGTGCAATGCGAGCAGCTTCTGTTAATACATTGCGTTTATCAGGCATTACTTCACCTGTTAAATGGTTAATGGTATGAAGTTGTTCAATATCTGGTGCAAAACACTGATACGTTGCGCCATTTTTGGCTATATGTAATAAAGTTAAAATTGCTTCATTAATTTCACTACCATCGTACACACCAGACCCTGCTAATATTACTGCTACGTTTTTCATGCTTTTGTGCCCCTAAAGTCTTTTTTATAAGTCGATCGGATGGAGTTTAACATGCTCAAAATTTCTCGCGAAAATAAATTTTTAGTACAAAAATCATTCGCAGTGCAAGTCGTTTTGCGGTTTATGCCATTTGCGCTCACTTTGCCTTTAAAAAAATTATAAAGGATCGCTATGATCTTCGATCCATTGTGCTAGAATACTCCTCCGGTTATTTAAATGGACGCGAATAATCAAAGTGAATAACAACAGAAGCAGTCGTTAGAAAACCTTTTTCCACATTGGTTTAAAATAATAAAAAAAGAACCTCGTATTATCTTTTTTAAATTAAAACATACAGTTAAAGTATTTTCTAGGCATTTTTTAATGCTTTGGAAGAATAGCTCGTGGCTGTTATCTACACACTTATCCACAGCTTGCTCTAGTTTTAATAACACGATAAACAGTAATTCACAGTCGTTTTATTTACTACCTTATGGCATGCTTATAATTACCTTAATTTTTTGCATTTAGGATCCAAATTCACCATGGCTCAGATCCCCGAAAACCCACTTATTTTAGTTGATGGCTCGTCATATTTATTTCGTGCTTATCATTCTCCGCCGCATTTAACTAATTCTAAAGGTGAGGCTACGGGCGCTATTTACGGCGTGATCAACATGCTTAAAAGCTTGATCAGACAATATGATCCCTCACATATGGTGGTTATATTTGATGCTAAAGGCAAAACGTTCCGTAACGATATGTATAGCGAATATAAGGCAAATCGCCCGCCGATGCCGGATGACTTACGTACGCAAATAGCACCAATACATAGCATTATCAAAGCGATGGGTTTTCCGCTAATTAGTATCGAAGGCGTTGAAGCTGATGATGTTATTGGCACATTTGCACGCATTGCAACTGAGCAAAAACGGCATGTCCTTGTCTCCACTGGCGATAAAGATATGGCGCAACTTGTAAATGAACACGTTACATTAATAAACACGATGACCGACAGTATTTCAGACCCTGTTACCGTAGTTGAAAAGTTTGGTGTAGGCCCCGAACTTATTATCGATTACTTGGCACTAATGGGCGATAAGGTCGATAATATCCCAGGTGTTGAAGGCTGTGGTCCAAAAACGGCCGTTAAGTGGTTAGAGAAATATGGCTCGTTGCAAGGTGTAATGGATCACGCAAGTGAGATTAAGGGTAAAATAGGTGAAAAGTTAGCTGCAGCTCTCGATCATCTGCCTTTAAGCTACGAGCTTGCAACAATTAAGTGCGATGTTGAAGTTGAATCAGATCTTGATACGTTCAAACTACAAGAGCCAAATAAAGACGAATTAATTGCACTATATGGTGAGTGCGAATTTCGTCGTTGGTTAGCTGAGTTACTAGATAACCCCAAAGATGCAGAAACACATTTAGCTGTACCTACCGAAGCCACTGAATTACCAAAAGTAGAAGACGCTCATTACGAAACTATTTTAACGCAAGCGCAATTTGATACGTTAATAGAGCAATTAAATAGTGCCGAGTTATTTGCATTTGATACAGAAACTACCAGCCTTGATTATATGAAAGCGCAATTAGTGGGTATGAGTTTTGCCGTAAAAGCGGGTGAAGCTGTGTATTTACCTCTAGCGCATGACTACCCGGGTGCGCCTGAGCAATTAAGTCTGGAATTTGTAATGCAAAAGCTAGGTCCAATTTTGGCCGATGAAAACAAAGCTAAAGTAGGGCAAAACCTTAAATACGACAAAAGTGTATTAGCGAATGCAGGTTTTGCGCTAAACGGTATTAAGTTTGACACCATGCTTGAGTCATACGTATTTAATAGTGTGGGTACACGCCACGATATGGACTCGCTAGCACTTAAATATCTAGGTCATAAAAATATTAGCTTTGAAGATATTGCTGGCAAAGGTAAAAAGCAACTTACCTTCAACCAAATTGAACTTGAAAAAGCTGCGCCTTATGCTGCAGAAGACGCCGATATTACTTTGCGCCTCCATAAAGTGCTTTGGCCAAAAATAGTGGCTGATGAAAAGCTAAAATCTGTATTCGAAGATATAGAAATGCCACTTGTTAGTGTGATTTCTGATATTGAACGAACCGGTGTTGCAATAGATAGCAATATGCTTGCAGCACACAGCCAACGATTAGGCGAGCGTTTAATTGAGCTTGAAAAAGAAGCATTTGAAATAGCAGGCGAACCATTTAATTTAAGCTCTCCTAAGCAACTACAAGTATTGTTGTTTGAAAAGCTTGGCCTGCCTATTATCAAAAAAACACCTAAAGGTGCACCTTCTACCGCAGAAGAAGTATTGCAAGAGCTTGCTCATGATTATCCACTACCTAAAGTAATTATAGAGCATCGTGGTTTATCAAAGCTTAAATCAACTTACACCGATAAATTACCATTAATGGTGAATGAGAAAACCCAGCGTGTACATACATCTTATCATCAGGCAATTACAGCAACGGGGCGCTTGAGTTCAACCGATCCTAATTTACAAAATATTCCTATTCGTTCAGAAGAAGGGCGTCGAATTCGTGAAGCGTTTATAGCTGCCGATGGTTACAAAATTGTCGCTGCCGATTACAGCCAAATTGAGCTGCGTATTATGGCGCATCTTTCACAAGACAAAGGTTTATTAAATGCATTTGCTAACGGCTTAGATGTACACAGTGCAACTGCCGCTGAAGTATTTGGTGTAGAGCTTGATGATGTAACTACCGATATGCGCCGCAAGGCGAAAGCAGTAAACTTTGGCTTAATTTACGGTATGTCTGCATTTGGTTTAGCACGTCAACTAGATGTGCCACGCCATGAAGCGCAGCATTACATAGATAAGTACTTTGAGCGTTTTCCTGGTGTATTAGAGTACATGGAAACAACACGTGAAAAAGCAGCTGAAAATGGCTATGTTGAAACAATATTTGGTCGTCGCCTACATTTGCCAGAAATAAACGCACGTAATGGGGCGCGCAGAAAAGGAGCTGAACGTGCTGCTATTAATGCGCCAATGCAAGGTACTGCTGCTGATATTATTAAAAAGGCAATGCTGAGCGTTAACCGCTGGGTACACGAACAAGCGCCAAATACGATTAAGTTACTTATGCAAGTACACGATGAATTGGTATTTGAAATTAAAACAGACTGCGCACCAGAATATACAAAACATATTTGTGAGCTGATGTCGCAAGCTGCAGCGCTTGATGTGCCGCTTATTGTTGAAGCCGACGAAGGTGACAACTGGGAACAAGCCCACTAATGCAATTTGAGCATTTTAATTAAAGCGCCTTTTGGCGCTTTTTTTATGTTTAATAAAAATGGCGAATAACAGCGATTTAATTAGCTATATGCAAGCTTTAGTTAAAATAAGGTTAATTTAAGCAACTATTTGTATTAAATAGTTATATGTTCGTCAATTCTAGCTGTTTTACAGGAATATGATTGTATTTTAATGCGTGCTTTTGTTAAAGTCCCGCCTGTCCTATCCTGTAGGACATCCTGTTGATGATGCATCTGAAAGGGTGCAACAAATTGATAGCTTCTCCCCAGTTTGCTATACCGGCCTACCAACTTGTTTGGTGGGCCGTTTTTTGTTTGCCCAGCGAAGCTGGCAAACCCGATAGGCTGAAAGATGCCTTATTACCCTGACTAAGGGGAAGATAATCTGAATGGCAAGGGCGTCACTGGCCAACGGTGGGGTCTGAAGGAAGCCATAAGAAGTTAGAGGTACACAACTAACCGTAACCTGTTTCGGCAGTATTGGTGGGTCAGCGTGCAAAATAGCGCAACGCCCTATACTTAGTCAGACCAATACTGTGCTTGAGGGTGGG
>NZ_JASDCB010000051.1:0-32981 GCF_030408135.1 Pseudoalteromonas sp. APC 3691
CCAATGAGTATGTTCGTTAATCATAATGTGCCCTCAAACAAGATTTGAAGATCTGATCATGACATTGAGATTTAGTTCAAAAAAATCCCCGCTAATTTCTTAGCAGGGATTTGTGTATAAGAGACAGCCGATATAGGCGCCTTTTATGATTTACATTAACTGTTAAATCAGTTTTTTAATAAATGACTTTAATTCATCAGCAAATTCATCGCGACGAAGTGCAAATTCAATAGTCGCTTTTAAATAACCAATTTTACTTCCACAATCGTGGCTACGGCCTTTTATAGCGTATGCATCTACTTTTTCGTGTTCCATTAACATCGCAATTGCGTCAGTTAATTGAATTTCATTGCCTGCTCCTTGCGGAGTTTTTGCAAGTAACGGCCATATGTTTTCGCTTAATACGTATCGACCCACTACAGCTAAGTTAGATGGCGCTTCGTCTACTGGCGGTTTTTCTACCATGTTAAAAATTGGCGAGCTTTCACCTTGTTTTAAGTCAACATCGCCTAAATCAACCACACCAAACTTATCTACTTCATCCAGTGGTACTGGCTCAACCATTATTTGGCTATGCTTGTTTTGCTCAAAATTAGCGATCATTTCTGCTAAGTTATCTTTTTTAAGATCGCTCTCTACATCATCAATAATTACATCAGGTAGAATAACTACAAACGGTTCGTTACCAATAATAGGCGCAGCACAACTAATAGCATGGCCTAAGCCTTTTGCTTCACCTTGGCGTACGTGAATAATGGTTACGTCTTTAGGGCAGATTGCTTGCACTTCGGCAAGTAGTTGCCGCTTTACACGCTTTTCTAAAGTAGCTTCTAGTTCAAAGCTCGTATCGAAGTGATTTTCGATTGAATTTTTACTTGAGTGCGTTACTAACACTATTTCTTTAATGCCTGCAGCAACGGCTTCGTTTACTACATATTGAATTAAAGGACGGTCTACCACTGGCAGCATTTCTTTAGGAATTGCTTTAGTGGCTGGTAACATACGAGTACCAAGGCCTGCTACTGGGATGACTGCTTTCATTTTATGTTTTCCTTAATCTTTTATTATACTGAAAATGGATATTGAATCGCTTCGTGGCATTGATAGCCTGTTACTTCAAAGTCGTCTCGTGTTACCCACGTTTCTATGTCTTCTAATGATTTAATTTTTGGATTAATTTTTAACTGAGGTGATGCAAATGGCTCACGCGTTAACTGCACATCACGCATCAGCTCAAGTTGGTTTTCGTAAATATGTGCATTAGCAATTTTATGATACGCCTTACCCGCTTTGTGGCCGGTAATTTGAGCCACTAACGCAAGCAACACAAAACACTGGATTTGATTGAAATTAAGGCCGAGCGGTACATCACAGCTTCGCTGGTATGACGTTAAATATAGCGTATCACCAAGAAGCGAAAAAGTATGTGTATGCATACACGGGCGCAGGCAACCAAGCTCAAACTCACCTGGATTATAAAACGTGATTATTTCACCACGGTCATCAATGCCATTTTTTAAGTTATTAATAACTTTGGAAAGCTGATCGAGTGTTGAGCCATCTGGTCGTTGCCAACCACGGCCTTGCACGCCATAAACGCGACCCATATCATCCTCACCTTTACGGTTAGGGTTATTGAGCCATGCATTGTTATCGTTTGCGTTAGCATTCCATGTTTTACAGCCAATTTCACGAAACTGCTCAGCGCTGTCGTAACCGCGTAAATATCCTAGTAACTCAGCAATCGCTGCTTTGTAGTAACTTTTGCGAGTCGTGATCATCGGAAACTTATTATTAGCCACATCGTATTCTAAATCGGCATTAATAACGGTTAAACAACGCGTACCTGTACGTTTGTTTTCGACCCACTGACCTTCGTCAACAATACGCTGACATAATTTTAAATATTGTTTCATGTTGTTTTTATTATGCCTTAGCTGTTTTAACGTGTTGTGGTTGCTTATATGCCCAAATTAATAAACCTAAGCCGCCTACAATCATAGGAAATGAAAGTATTTGTCCCATTGAAATAAAGTCGGCAAATAAACCTAATTGTGCATCGGGTTGGCGGAAATATTCAATACAAAATCTAAACACGCCATAGCCTAGTAAGAACACACCAGCTACGCTGCCTGCTGGACGTGGTTTTTTAATAAACCATTGCAGGATTAAAAACAGCACTAAGCCTTCAAAAAATGCTTCGTATAATTGCGATGGGTGACGCGCAAGCGGACCGCCCGTTGGAAATACCATTGCCCATGGCACGTCGGTAACACGCCCCCATAATTCACCGTTTATAAAGTTACCAATACGTCCAGCTAAAAGCCCTACAGGAACCAGTGGTGCAACAAAGTCGCCCACTTGAAGAAGCGACTTTTTACGCGTCCACGAAAAAATTGCGACGGCAGTTATAACGCCAAGTGTTCCACCATGAAACGACATACCGCCCTGGTCTATTCTAAATAAATACAGTGGGTTTTCTATAAAGTAACTAAACTGGTAAAACAATACGTAGCCAATACGCCCGCCTAGTATTACCCCTAACATGCCGTAAAACAGTAAATCGCTTACTTGCTCTTTAGTCCAACCCGAATTTGGCTTTGATGCTTGACGATTTGCAAACCACATCGCAAATGCAAAACCTATTAAATACATCAAGCCATACCAACGTACGCTTAGCGGTCCAACAGAAAAAATAATTGGATCAATTTGAGGAAACTCAAGTGCCATAAAAAATAAACCTTTAGCTAAAAACCATTTTAATTGCGATAACTACAAGCAGCACCGCGAAAACTTTCTTAATTGTATTAACAGGTAAATAGTGAGTTGCTTTGGCGCCAATAGGCGCAACAAACCACGAGGTAATAACAATTCCAAATAATGCAGGTAAATAAACAAACCCAGCAAAACCATGCTCTAAATCGGTAACATGCCAGCCTGCGCTGATGTAACCAATAGAGCCAAATAATGCTATAACAATTCCGCACGCGGCTGCGCAGCCAATTGCTTTTTTTATATCAACCGAAAAATAATTAAGCATAGGTACTATTAAAGCACCACCACCAATACCAATTAAACCTGATAATCCGCCCATTATTGCAGAAACGCCCCCTAAAATAGGACCTGCCGGCAACGGTTTTTCTGACATCGGTTTATTACGCGCGGAGAGCACCATTCTTGCTGCAATAAATACAACACTTATAGCAAACACTGTACGTAATATTTGTTCAGGGATTAAACTTGCTGCAAAGCCACTAATAAGTGCGCCTAAAGCCACACCCGACATAACCCACGGGGCAATTGCCCAAGGCACGTTATCATTTTTATGATGAGCCAGCGCTGAAGACGTTGAAGTAAATAAAATAGAAGCGAGTGAGGTTGCAATAGCAATTACTAATACATGATCAGCTGACGTTACATTAAATGAGAGTAGCAGAGTGCTTAGAACTGGAACGATAATTAAACCGCCACCAATGCCTAGTAACCCAGCTAAAAACCCAACAATACAGCCTAGTAGTGCGCAGCTTGCGACTAACAAACCTAAGTCATACATAGTAATCTCAAATACCCTTTTAAGGTTTATATATTAAAGGATTATAAAACTAATAGCATCTGTGTATTGCAATTAATTAGGCGTATAAGCTTATTTAGGAGTGTAAAACAAATCACCTAATTTATGCTCTAGCATAAAGCTTCGCGTTAAACGTAGTACTTGTTTGGCTGTAGATTGCGCTAAGCATTCACTTAATAGTTGTTCCATGTCACTGACATTTAAACGTCTAAGTACCCATTTAACTTTATTAAGCGATGATAAATTCATACTAAGGCGCCTGTAACCCATGGCAATAAGCAAAATAGCCCCTTCAGGATCGCCGCCTAGTTCACCACACAAACTAAATGGCAGTTCATATTGCTCACATTCGCGCGCTACTTTATTTAGTACCCTGAGTACGCCCGGGTGATAAGGGTTAAAAAGTTCGGCAACTCGTGCATTAGCCCTGTCTACTGCTAATAAATACTGCGTTAAATCGTTACTACCTACTGAGCAAAAATCGACTTTTTTTGACCACTCTGGAAGCATAAATACACTTGAAGGTACCTCTAGCATTATCCCTATGTCGGGTCTTTCTATGGTTTGCTCTGGGTATTTTTCACTTAATTCAAAATAAGCCTGTTCAAATAACGCAAGTGACTCATCAACTTCTTCAGTGCCACTGATCATAGGGAGCATTATTTTTAAATTACCTAAACCAATATTTGCTTTAAGCATCGCTTTTAGTTGATCTAAAAATAACTCGGGATGATCAAGGCTAATACGAATACCACGCCAACCTAAAAATGGGTTTTCTTCGGTAATATTAAAGTAATCAAGTACCTTATCGCCCCCAATATCCAATGTACGCATAACCACAGGATTAGGATGATAGCTAGTTAGTACTTCTCGGTACCAGTTTTCTTGCTCTGATTGCGAAGGAAACTGACCCTTTTGCATAAACCACGCTTCGGTCCGATAAAGCCCCACACCGTCACAAATATGTGCGCTACTTTGCTCGGTATTAAGCTCAAGGCCTGCGTTTAATAATAAGCTAACGTGTTCACCGTCAAGCGTAATTGATTCTGAGTCTTGCTCTGCTAAAAAGCGGTTATTAAGTAGGTTATCTTGATGCTGTAACTCTGTGTATTCATCCATCAGCATTTGTGAAGGCGATATATATAAACGCCCAGCAAATGCATCTAAAATCATCGGTTTGCCATTAAACTGTAGTAGAGGTAAATCTTCTATACCCCAAATGGCAGGGAGCCCCATCGCACGCGTTAATATAGAAGCATGGCTATTTGCAGAGCCATTTACGCTTACAACGCCTGTTAAGTGACCTTTTGGCACTTCAGCAAGCATGGCGGGTGTTAAGGTATTAGCAATTAAAATAGTGTTGGGCGGATAATTTTTAACAGCGTGCTCGGTATTTACAAGATGGTGTAATACGCGAAGACCAATGTCTTTAACATCAACAGCACGCTCTTTTATATAAGGGTCTTGCATGGCATTAAATTGAGATATTAAACGCTCTATTACAATTTTTAGGGCGCTTTTAGCACACCAGCCTTCTTGTAATTGCATTTCAACATTATGCCCTAAACTTTTAGCGTCAAGCAGTTGTTGATACACATCAAATACCGCAAGAGCTTCGTGCGGAATAGAATCGCTTAGCGTCATAGATAGGGTATTAAATTCTTTGCGCGTTGCAGCTACAGCTTGTGTAAACAAACGGCGCTGCTCAGTGACGTCACTGTCTTTTAAAAGCTCAATAGATTTAAAATCAAGTTTTGGTAATACAACAAATGCTTGTCCTATACCTATCCCTGGCGCGCTCGATACACCTTTTAAAACAGACGTTTGATGAGATGACTCATCTTGGCGTAATATTTCTTTAATTTCAGCATGCGCTAACTGTGACGCAAGTTGGGCAGAAAGCGTTATTAAAAACGACTCTTCGTCTTGGCTAAATACACGTGCCATTTTTTGTTGAACAACAATAACACCCAGTACTTTTTTTTGATGAACAACGGGTACAGATAAAAAAGCGTTGTAGCCTTCTTCGTTTACTTCGGGGGAAAGCTTAAAACGAGGATGCGATTTAGCAAATGCAATATTAATAGGTTCTTCGCGTTGCGCTACTAGGCCCACTAAGCCTTCGGTAAACCCAATTCTAAACTTACCCACCGCATCAGGATTTAACCCTTCGGTAGCCATAAGTACAAAATTGTCTTGGCTGTAATCTGCAAAATAAATGGAGCAGCACTGGGTTTTCATGGCATCTTTAACCATTTGCACAAAGCACACTAATGCGCTGTCTAAATTCGCTTGTCGCGATACAGACTCCGCAATAGATCTCAGTGTAGCCAGCATACCCTGCTCCTTTATTGTATCGAGAAATTACTACCTTTTACTTCGCCAATGATCTTTATGTTGTTCTCTCTTATTAAAAGGCATGGCGAAAGGAGCAAACTCTTTCATTACTCGTCGATAGACATCCCGTTTAAACGATACAACCTGTCTTACAGGATACCAATAGCTTACCCAGCGCCAATCATCAAACTCTGGATGATGGGTTTTAAGTAAATTTACATCTTCGTCTTTACAGCGTAATTTTAGTAAAAACCATTTTTGTTTTTGCCCAATACACACCGGACTAGAGTCTCGGCGGATTAATCGTTTGGGTAATTTATAGCGTAACCAATGTTTTGAGCTTGCGACTATTTCTACATCTTCTGGTCGCAACCCTACTTCTTCGTGTAATTCACGGTACATGGTTTGTTCTGCAGTTTCGCCATCATCAACACCACCTTGGGGAAATTGCCAAGAGTGTTGACCATAACGTCTGGCCCAGAAAACCTGTCCCTGATTATTGCAAATCACAATTCCGACATTGGCACGAAAACCTTCGGCATCAATCACCTTAGTGCCTCATTTGTAAGTCGATTTTTAATGATTGTTCCACATTAGCCGCAATACGGCAAATACTATTATACCCAAGCCAATTAGTGAGCTAAGTTTGAGCTTTTAGTATGTTGATAAATTAATAAAGAATAGGTAAATATTTAGAAAATAACTCATCAAAGCTATTGCGGTTCTTGTTTTCCTCTAGTTACTCACAGTTTGTGCATAACTTTTGTAAAACGCGCTCATTTTGCAAACAAATCCACAATATTAGATCTTAAAACTTAGCTTCTCCACAGATTCTGTGGATAAACATGTTCATATAGTTGTATTTATCCTTACAACTTTTAAATGGCTTAATCAAAACTGAACGTGCACATTTAAAAAAACCTGCAGAGTCAGTAACTTAAAGTAAAGTAGCTTAATTTCAATATGTGCAAAATTAACACAAACAACATGTGAGCAAAAAACGTACAACCCTAAAGATATCCACGGCTTAGCCTATTTGCTATCATGGCTATGGTATTTATACAACCGAAATTAAGAATATGCGACCTACAAAACCACACTCAATAAACGACTTAATGCAACGCGTTAACAGTATTGCCGGATTAACACTTGGGCAACTTGCAAACCAGTACCATTTTAAAACACCTGATGATTTACTACGTGAAAAAGGCTGGACTGGGCAACTCATTGAATACGTACTAGGCGCTACTGCAGGCTCAAAACCCCTCCCCGATTTTGAAGATTTAGGAATTGAGCTAAAAACACTGCCTATTTCTTATAAAGGTAGGCCACTGGAAACTACGTTTGTATCGGTTACACCTTTAATGAACGTGACAGGAATGACGTGGCATACCAGCTCTGTGCGTAAAAAACTAAATCATGTTTTATGGCTGCCAATTTTAAGCGAACGTGATATTGCGCCGTTTGACAGAACCATCGGCAGCGGCTTTTTGTGGCAGCCTTCACCTGAACAAGACGCTTTGCTACAACGCGACTGGGAAGAGCAAATGGAGCTAATTGCGCTAGGTAGAGTCGACGAAATATCAGGCCATTTAGGCGATGCTATGCAAATACGCCCTAAAGCTGCTCATAGTAAAATAGTCACTGATGCTATTGGCCCAAATGGGCAAATAATTAAAACCCTACCCCGTGGTTTTTATTTAAAAACCAGTTTTACAGGTGATATTTTAAAGCAGCAGTTTCAGCTATGAGTGCGTAAGAAGTTAAAGCATGAATAAAGCGTTATACTTTTGTGTTCCACTCTTTAGTGCTGCGGACATCAACAAGCTTGAAGCCTACAATTTATTTTCATCTCTTTGGAAAAAGTATCAAGCATAAAAAATCCCCGCATAGGCGAGGATTTTATCATCTAAAGTTAAAAGTTAGATTCTATATAAAATAGAATTACTGACCTTTAACTTCTTTAAGACCGTTGTACGGTGCTTTATCACCTAATTGCTCTTCAATACGTAGCAATTGGTTGTACTTTGCAACACGGTCAGAACGGCTCAATGAACCTGTTTTGATTTGACCTGCAGCCGTACCCACTGCTAAATCAGCAATTGTTGAATCTTCAGTTTCACCAGAACGGTGAGAAATAACAACAGTAAAACCAGCATCTTTAGCCATTTTGATTGCAGCTAAAGTTTCAGTTAAAGAACCGATTTGGTTAAACTTAATTAAGATTGAGTTAGCAATACCGTTGTCGATACCACGTTTTAAAATCTTAGTGTTTGTTACAAATAAATCATCACCTACTAATTGGATTTTATCACCCATTAGTTTAGTTTGATGTGCAAAGCCATCCCAATCTGACTCATCAAGACCATCTTCGATAGAAACGATTGGGTACTGATTAGTAAGATCTTGTAAGAAGAAGTTAAATTCTTCAGAAGTGAATTTTTTACCTTCACCTTTAAGATCGTAGATGTTTGCTTCTTTGTCATAAAACTCAGATGCAGCACAATCCATCGCTAAAGTAATATCTTTACCTAGCTCGTAACCTGCGTTTGCAACAGCTACTTTGATTGCAGCAAGAGCCGCTTCGTTAGATGCAAGGTTAGGTGCAAAACCACCTTCATCGCCAACCGCTGTTGAGTGACCATCAGCTTTAAGTACTTTAGCAAGGCTGTGGAATACTTCAGCGCCCATACGTAGGCCTTCGCGGAAGTTTTTAGCGCCAACAGGTTGGATCATAAATTCTTGAATATCTACAGAGTTATCTGCGTGCTCACCACCATTGATGATGTTCATCATTGGAAGTGGCATAGAGTAAACACCTGGTGTGCCATTTAAGTCAGCAATATGTTCATAAAGCTCAACTTTTTTAGACTGTGCAGCTGCTTTCGCAGTTGCTAGTGATACCGCTAAGATTGCGTTTGCACCTAATTTTTCTTTATTTTCGGTACCGTCTAAATCTAGCATCACTTTATCAACAGCGTTTTGATCTAATGCATTTTGACCAGCTAAAGCATCAGCAATTTCTTTATTAATATAACCAACTGCTTTTAATACGCCTTTACCTAAGTAACGTGATTTATCACCGTCGCGTAACTCTAATGCTTCACGAGTACCAGTAGATGCGCCTGAAGGTGCTGCTGCACGACCCCAAGAACCATCTGCTAAATGTACGTCTGCTTCAACAGTTGGGTTACCACGCGAGTCCATAATTTCGCGACCGATTACTTTTACGATTTCTGACATCTTGATTCCTCTATATTCCCAAAATGGTGAGTTCAGCTAACTTTACTACGTTTTATATAGTTTATACCAATTGCATTTAATTAGTGAGCTATTATAGCGCTAAGAAAATAGCTCAATAACAAGGCTGAAATTATGACATATAGTTGTTCTATATGAGTAATTTTTAACGCAGTGAGTGAGTTATTTAATGCGATACAATGCTCATGTTTTTAATAAAATTGGTATCAGTCAGCCCTTAAAACAAAAAAGCCGTGCAATATGCACGGCTTTTAAAATTACGAATTCGCTTTTTGGTGGATGTGTGCAGCTGCTACAAACCCTTCAAATAACGGATGACCATCACGTGGCGTTGACGTGAATTCCGGATGGAACTGCGCGGCAATAAACCATGGGTGATCTTTATTTTCGATAATTTCTACCAGTTTTTTATCTTCTGATAAACCAGTAAAGCTTAAGCCTGCTTTTTCAAGTATTTCTACGAAGTTATTATTTACTTCGTAGCGATGACGATGACGTTCAACAATTTCGTCGCTGCCATATACTCCATGTACTTTAGAACCAGGCATTAAATGACATTTTTGTGCGCCTAAACGCATAGTGCCACCTAAATCAGATTTTTCGCTACGTGTTTCAACATTACCTTCAGCATCTAGCCATTCAGTAATTAAGCCAACTACCGGTGCTTCTGAATTTGCATTAAATTCTGTAGAGTTTGCATCCGTTAAACCTGCAACATTACGTGCATATTCAATTAATGCTACTTGCATGCCTAAACAAATACCTAGATATGGTACTTTATTTTCACGTGCGTATTTAGCCGCTAAGATTTTACCCTCAACACCACGACCGCCAAATCCACCTGGTACTAAAATAGCATCTAAGTGTGAAAGTAATTCAACACCTTTGCTTTCTAAGTCTTGTGAATCTACATATTCAATATTAATTGTTAAACGGTTTTTAAGGCCCGCATGCTTTAATGCTTCGTTAACCGATTTGTACGCATCTGGTAATTCAATATACTTACCAACCATACCAATGGTCACTTCACCCGTTGGGTTAGACTCTTGATAAAGTACTTGTTCCCACTCAGCTAAATCAGCTTCAGGTGGATCTAAGTGAAAACGACGACATACGAAGTTATCTAATTCTTGTGTTTTTAATAACGCAGGAATTTTATAAATGCTGTCTACGTCAGGTAGTGAAATAACCGCTTTTTCTTCTACGTTTGTGAATAATGAGATTTTTGCACGCTCATTATTAGGTAGTTTACGGTCTGAACGACAAATAAGAATATCTGGTTGAATACCTACTGAGCGTAACTCTTTAACAGAGTGCTGTGTTGGTTTCGTTTTAACTTCACCGGCAGGGCCTAAAAATGGCACTAGCGTTAAGTGAATAAATAGCGCGCGTTCGCGGCCAATTTCAGTTCCCATCTGACGAATTGCTTCAATAAACGGTTGTGATTCTATATCACCTACAGTGCCGCCAATTTCTACAATAGCAATATCATAACCTTCAGCACCGTCGTATACACGTTGCTTAATATCGTTAGTGATATGTGGAATAACCTGAATAGTAGCACCTAGGTATTCACCACGGCGCTCACGACGTAATACGTCTTCATATACACGGCCTTGTGTGAAGTTATTACGACTAGTCATTTTGGTACGAATAAAACGCTCGTAGTGACCTAAATCAAGGTCAGTTTCTGCGCCGTCTTCTGTAACGTAAACTTCACCGTGTTGAATTGGGCTCATTGTGCCTGGGTCAACGTTGATGTAAGGATCCAGCTTTAAAATGGTAACATTTAAACCACGGGCTTCTAAAATAGCGGCCAGTGAAGCTGCGGCAATACCTTTACCCAACGAAGAAACAACTCCGCCAGTAACGAAGATAAATTTTGTACTCATGCGAACCCTAGAATATCAGGAATTAAAAGGAATATAACACCCAAAGAAGAGCCTAAGGGTATATCATCAAGACGGGGCGAAATTGTACCAAAACACTGCTTATCAATCCAGCTAAAATTAGCTAATACGCGCACAAAAAATGTGCACTATTTAACATTAAGCCTATTTTACTTTTTTAATCGCATCCCACGCACTATCCATCTCTTCAAAGGTTGCTGTATCTAAGCTTTTACCTTGCGCATGCAAATAAGCGTTTACCTTTTCAAAACGCGCTGAAAACTTATCATTAGCGCTACGAAGCAGTTGTTCGGGATCTCGTTTAACATGGCGTACAACATTAACAGTGGCAAAAAGTAAGTCGCCGAGTTCTTCCGCTGTATGATCAGATAGCGGGTCTTGCTCAATCGCTTCTTTTACTTCAAGCACTTCTTCACTCACTTTATCTAGTGCACCATGATACGTTGGCCAATCAAAGCCAAGGGAAGCCACGCGTTGTTGAATTTTTTTGGCTTTGCTTAAGCTTGGCATATTGCCAGGGATATCTTGCCAAAAAGAAGGGGATTCGGTTTGCGCTCTAGCACTTCGCTCCTGTGCTTTGATTGCTTGCCACTGCTGCGATAATTGATCGTCTGTTAGCTCTTTTTTTTCACCAAACACATGCGGGTGACGACGGGTAAGCTTATCGTTTAATTGCTCTACTAGATCATTAAAATCAAATAGATTTTGCTCTTGTGCAAGTTGCGCATAAAAAACTATTTGAAATAGCAAATCACCCAATTCACCTTTAAGCTCATCTAAGTTGCCTGATTCAATACAGTCGGCAACTTTGTACGCTTCTTCTAGCGTATGCGGCACAATAGATTTAAAATCTTGCTTGAGATCCCACGGACAACCGCCCTTGGGATCTCGCAGTGTTTTCATTATGCTAAGAAGTTGTGTAAGCGCTGTATTATCATTCATGATTAATGACCACGCTTGGCATCATGTACACCTTCAATTTGGTGTAATTTAGAAAGAACACGGTTAGTACCCGATAAGTCATGTACTTCTATTTGCATTGTAAATATAGCTAACTGATTATCTTCAACCGTATTTACGTTCATGTTTAAAACATTTACTTTTTCGTTAGCAAGTACTGAGCTTATATCGCGTATCAACCCTGAACGATCGGTGGCTTCTATTTTAATACTTAGTGCGTACGAGCCGTTAATATCATCTGACCAACTTACCGAAATAACACGCTCAGGATGCTGGTTTTTTAAGTTATTAAACGAATCACAGTCTTCCTTATGAACACCTATTCCTCGACCTTGGGTTATATAACCTATTATTTCATCGCCAGGTACTGGGCGACAGCACTTGGCTACATGGCTCATTAAGCTGCCAACACCATCAACCACAATGCCGTTTTTATCACCAGTTACTTTACTTGGTGCTTTAATGCGAATAACCGGCTCATCTTCTGTCCGATCACTTACAAAGTTAAGCATTTGATTGAGGCGAACATCGCCCGCACCAATCGCGACCATTAAGTCATCCAGCTCTTTAAAGTTAAAACGCTTAATGGCTGGCTCTAAATCTTTATATGTTAAATTGAGCTTTTGTAATTCACTGTCGAGAATTTCTTTCCCCGCACTTAAGTTTTTGTCGCGGTCGAGCTGTTTAAACCAGTGGTGGATTTTAGCTCTAGCACGGGATGATTTAATGTATCCTAATGACGGGTTTAACCAATCACGACTTGGATTTGGTTGTTTTTGGGTCAGTATTTCTACCTGATCTCCTGTTGTAAGTTGATGCGTAAACGGCACTATTTTGCCGAATATTTTTGCACCAATACAACGATGCCCCACATTTGAGTGGATGTAGTAAGCAAAATCAAGCGGTGTAGCACCAAGTGGTAAATCGATAATATCGCCGCTTGGGGTAAATATGTATACGCGATCTTCTACTACTTGGTTTTTAAGCTCTTCTGCTAAATCGCCACCATCAACCACTTCTTCTTGCCATTGGAGTAGCTTACGCAACCAGCTGATTTTTTGCTCATAACCCGAACCGCGCCCTGGTAATGCACCTTCTTTGTACATCCAGTGTGCAGCCACCCCTAACTCAGCATCTTGATGCATGTCGCTGGTACGAATTTGTATCTCTACCGTTTTACCTTCAGGTCCAAATACCACGGTATGAATTGACTGATAGCCGTTTTGTTTTGGGGTTGCTACATAGTCGTCAAACTCTTTATTAAGATGACGCCAATTGGTGTGCACAATGCCCAGCGCACCGTAGCAGTCTTGCAATCGTTCAACGACGATACGCATTGCCCGAATATCAAAAAGCTGATCAAACTCGTAGTTTTTTTGCTGCATTTTTTTATAAATGCTGTAAATGTGCTTAGGGCGACCATAAACTTGGGCTTCTATGCCCGCTTCACTTAAACGGCTTTTTACTTGCTCAACCATATCTTCCATGTAGGCTTCGCGTGTAAGGCGTTTGTCGTCAAGTTGTTTGGCTATGCTTTTATAGGTGCCTGGGTGCAAATATCTAAACGATAAATCTTCTAGTTCCCATTTTAATTGCCCTATTCCTAATCTGTTTGCCAATGGTGCAAAAATATCAGCCGTTTCTTTAGCGGCAATGACGCGGTCTTCTTCATCCGCATTTTTTACATTGCGTAAATGACATACCTGCTCTGCAAGCTTAATGACCACGGCGCGCACATCTTCAACCATGGTTAATAACATTTTTCGAATATTATCAACTTGCATAGTACCTTTACCTTGATGCGATAAAGTACTAATAGTGGCCATCTGTGCAACCCCAGTTAGCAGCATGGCAATGTTATTCCCAAGCTGCTCTTCGATGGTTTCAAGCGATATTAAGTCGTTTAAAAAATACGGGGTTAAATACGCAGTAGCTAACGATTCGGGGTCGAGATTTAGCTCAGCTAAAATTTCAACCATTTCGATTGCAGTAGTTTGCCTACTTTCACTATCACATTTTACGCAGAGCGCTTGGGCTTTAGTAAGTAGCTCTGTTTTTTCTTCAGACAAGGCAAGAAATGAAAGCCGAGTGCTAAAATCTGTTGTCTCATCTTGTTGATGTGATTGTCGTGTAGCTACCATAATGCGTTCTACCTCCGTTGAAATAACGCCATAGTTTCAATATGCCCTGTATGAGGAAACATATTCATTAGCCCAATTTTATTAAGATCAAAGCCAGCTTGTGAAATAATTGCGCTGTCACGGGCTAAAGTAACAGGGTCACAAGAGACATATAAAATAGTTTTAAACTGCTTTAAAGGTAATTGCTCTAATACAGCCATAGCACCAGTCCTGGAAGGATCGAGTACAAGCACATCTAAGTTTTTGCTAAACCATGGGGCGCTCTGTATGCTTTGGGTTAAATCAAAGCAATGAAACTGCGCATTGGTAATAGAGTTAGTTTGCGCATTTTGAGCAGCCATTGCAACCGCTGAAGTCACACCTTCTACACCAATTACAGATTTTGCTTGTTTTGCTAACACTAATGAGAAATTACCAATACCACAAAATAAATCCAATAAATTTTCATCACCTTTTAAATCAAGCCAATTTGCAGCTTGCTTTAACATAGCTTCGTTAACTTGTGCATTTACCTGAATAAAATTACCTAAACCAAATTCAAATTTTAGATCAAATTCTTTAAGATAATAAAATGGCATGGCTAAGTGTGAATGTTCTATTGCATCGCTCTCGCTTTGCCATACAATTTCAAATTGCTGGCTTTTTGTTATGTGCTCAACCAAAGCCTTTGTATCATCATTAATTGCTTTAGTGTGACGAATAACAACAAAGTTTTGTTTATCACTTTGGCATAACTGTAAATGGCTTATACTGTGCAGTGCTTTGTGTTGATTAATTAAATCATCAAAAAGTGTAAAAACATCTGTAAATACTTCATCAAGTACTGCACATTTATTAATACTCACAATATTTTTTGAGCCACTTGCTCTGTAACCCACGCGCATTTTTTTAGCTGCTTTATCAAACATAACAGCTATACGAGCGCTGCGTCTGTAATGCACAGGTTTACTTAATAATGGGGCTTGCCAGTTTAAGCTGTTTAATTTAGCAAACTTACTAAATAACTGAGTAACTGCAGTTTTTTTTTCTACAACTTGTTGGCTTTCTTCTAAATGCTGTAATTGGCAACCACCACACTGATTATAGTGCTCACAAAAAGCATCTACTCTTGATTCACTCGCTTTAATAACTTTAATTACTTTTGCACTGCTATATTTAGCTTTATCTTCGACGAGTGTTGCTTTGACTGTTTCGTTTGGTAATGCACCGCTTACAAAACATACTTTATTGTTATGTTTAGCAATGCCACGCCCTTGATGATCCATTCCCGTTATAGTTAATTCTAGTGTTTGTTGCTTTAACGGTTTTTTTTTCGCTTTAAAAATTTGCGCCATTAGGCATTACCTTAACTTTATTTATGAAGCACCTATATTTAGATGCTTTAGAATGCGTGTTGAACCGTATATACTCAAGTCATACTAATAACGATAAAACGCTCTCATTATGACCAAATTAGGCTTACGCGATTCTGTTTTAACACTGACCCTGATCCCAACGGTGATCATAGGATTACTACTTGGTGGCTATTTTACAATAAATCGTTACATTGAGCTTGATGAAATTTTATATCAGCAAGGCACTACTATTTCTGAGCCCCTTGCTATTGCGCTTGAGCAACCCATGCTCGAAAAAAACAAACAGCTATTGAATCGCCTTATAAGCTACACACATAACAAGCACTCCCCTACAATTAAGTCGATTGCAATTTTTGATAAAAATAATGCGCTATTAATGACCAGTAATTATCACCGCTCATTTGAAAAGTTAATTAGTCAAAAAACGCTCATAAATTTAAAAACCACCCATGTGCAAAAGTCAGATGAGCTTGTTACATTTTTCACCCCCATTATTAACCATACAAGTCACGATTCTAAATGGGACCCGTCGGCTTTTCAGTCATCTCTGGGCACCGTTATTATACAGCTAAACAAAGACCAAGCTGTTATAGGGCAACAACGAGCTTTATTAATTAGCGGTATTGTGATTATTTTATCATTGGTGTTTGCAGCTATTTTAGCTTTAAGGTTAAGCCGCATGTTTATGACGCCGCTTAATAAGTTAGTACTTGCAACCGACAAGTTAGTTGAAGGTAAAAGAAGTACTGGCCTTAACGACAACATGATTGGTGAGTTTGAGTTACTTCGAGAAGGCTTAAACACCATTGCTCACACTATGGTGATGCAAAAAGATGAAATGCAAAAAAATATTGATCAAGCAACAAGCGACTACCGCGAAACACTAGAGCAATACGAAACGTCAAATATAGAGCTCTCGTTTGCTAAAAAAGAAGCGCAAGATGCTAACCGTGTAAAATCAGACTTTTTAGCTAAAATGAGTCACGAGCTTCGTACTCCGTTAAACGGTGTTATTGGGTTTACACGCCAGCTTTATAAAACACCGCTGAATAAACATCAAAAAGATTACCTCGACACCATTATGCTCTCAGCAAATAGTTTAATGACTATTATTAGCGACATTCTAGACTTCTCCAAACTAGAAGCCGGTGCAATGGAGCTTGAGTCGATTCAGTTTCAACTTCGTGATGCTGTAAATGAAGTAATGACACTACTCGCTCCTAGCGCACACGATAAGCAATTAGAGCTATCCATTTACATTAACCAACAAGTACCGGATGACTTAACAGGCGATCCCACTCGCTTTAAACAAGTCTTAATAAACCTATTAAGTAATGCGATTAAATTTACCGAAAAAGGCTCTATTAAGGTCGACATAAGCCATCGGTTACTCGACGACGAACGCACTTCTTTACTTGTCTCAGTAACTGATACTGGCGTGGGTATACCTATGGATAAGCAAGACTCTTTATTCACTCCATTTGGACAAGCAGACTCAAGCATTACACGTAAGTTTGGTGGTACAGGCCTTGGTCTTATTATTACCAAGCATATTGTTGAAGCAATGAGTGGCCGTATAACGTTAAATTCTGCGCCTGGTAACGGTACCTGCTTTACATTCAATAGTGTGTTTAGTTTGCCAAATCACGTATTTACAAATGACTTACCGACTAAATCGCTCATTGGTAAGCGTATCTTATATTTAGAGCCACATGAGCATACGCACCATGCCGTACTTTCGTTATTAACCCAGTGGGAATCAAACGTAACTGCATGCTTTAACGAAACTAGCTTTTTAGACGCTATAAAAAATACTGCACATAAATATGACGTTTGCTTAATTGGCCATATGGCATCAGTTGATGATATGCAGCAACTAAAAAGCTATGTAAAAGCCGTGCGTGAATCTACTGATTACTTATACTTAATGCTTAATACAGTATCGCACAATATGCGAGAAGCCTTTATAGGCAGCGGAGCTGATGCATGTTTAAGTAAACCACTTAATCACCGTAAGTTATGTGAAGTACTTGCAGCACCTTACAGACTTGACCACCCTACTCATAATATTGAACAAAACGATCAAGCTCTACTGCCGTTAAAAGTATTGGTTGTTGATGATAACGATGCCAATTTAAAACTTCTCCATACTTTATTAAGTGAACAGATTGAAGTAATAGAAACGGCTCATAATGGTTCACAAGCATACAGCTTAAGTAAAAGTCATAAATACGACATAATTTTTATGGATATACAAATGCCAATTATGGACGGTATAACCGCATGTAAGCTTATACAAGAATCATCACTTAATGAAGACACACCCATTATCGCTGTAACGGCACACGCCCTTCAAAGCGAAAAAGAGCAACTGTTAAAAGATGGCTTTAAAGGCTATTTAACTAAACCTATTGATGAAGATATGCTTAAACAAATTATTAGCGACCATAGTCCACAGACTCCTGTTAATCGTGACAAAGCTAAAACAGATACACCACAAAGTCCTGCACCATTTCAAAGTAGTCGAATTAATTGGGCACAAGCCCTGCAGCGTGCTGGCGGAAAGAGCGAGTTAGCGCTAGAGATGCTTAACATGCTACTTTTAAGTGTCCCTGAGACCCTTACATTACTTGCTAAAGCAATAGAGAGTAACGATTGCCAGCAAGTGTTAAGTATTGTCCATAAGTTTCATGGTGCATGTTGTTACACTGGTGTACCTAAACTTAAATCACTCGCAGAAACAATCGAAACATCGCTTAAAAATAAATGCTTGTTAGAGAATATTGAGCCTGAATTATTTGAGTTACAGGACGAGCTTGAAAACCTACTTGCAGATGCAAGTGTGACCGAACTGCAAAGATAAGCTTTGAATTTTAGATACAAAAAAACGCGGTATTTACCGTAATGTCAGTCAGTTAACACTGACTGGCTTTTTTTTATAGGGATATTTAGATGGTTTCTTTTTCACACATCGTGGAAAGCTGCGCTCATGATGCCTTGTTGGTAACTGAAATAGCGTCAGCGTTTCTAATAAATGCTCATAGCGTTTTGGTAAATTTCCCGGACTTGTCAGTGGGATAGTTAACAGAAATACATTGATATGTCTTGAACAATGAGAAAAACTCAGTTGATTTGGCCATACTTCCAGTAACTCTGCTGCCTCACGCATGGCTATTCTTATAATATTGTAGGCAATTAGTAACCCCCACAATTCTTGCCTTATCATATCCGGCCTTTTTGAGCGTAGGATATAGTTTGAGTGCAACATTGTTTGTTTTATTTCTCGATATCCTATTTCTATTTCCCAGCGATGCATGTACAAATCAGCGATTTCTTTTGATGGGTAACGCATTACATCAAGCATTGATGTAAGAATCTGATACTGCTTATTATTATGCGTGTAAGTAAGCAGCCGAGCTTCTATAAACTCTGGCAAGTCAGTAAACTTTTTTCGCGCTTGTGGCGATGTTTTAAGACGCACTAACTGGTCATTTTTACTCATTTTCTTTATGGTATCAACGGTTAAGCCTTTTCTGACAGGTATCATCCAGTGCCTTTCAGTCCCTGCTTGGTGCCAACGATGCAAAAGCCCTAATGAATAATAACCGCGATCAAATAAGGTTAATGAGTTATCCGGTGTACCTTCAATGAGCTCTTCAGCGAGTGTCATTTCTCCTTGATGTTGCCCGTTAAAAGTACAATTAATGAGTTGATGGCTCGTTAGCTCCATGTGGCATACCATCCGAATTTGCGGATAGGTATTTTCACCATACTGGGTTGAGCCACACCCAAATACGTCTTTATTCTCTGGCGTATCATGTGTACGAAAAACAACGCCATCAACTGCTAATAGATTTAAGCCACAAAATGTATCGAAGTGGGCATGATTATAATGCCGTGACGCCATCATCTTGAAGACCTGCTCGACAGCATCTTCACCTAAGCGTTGTCTCGCTTGAACCATGGCACTAGGGGCAACTAGTTTCCCTTTACCTGGTAAGGCGATGTCCATTTTAGAGGCTATATCCCAAACAGATTCATGACGAAATAAACTCATACCAATCACAGACCAAACGACAGCATCGAGTGGTAGGCGACGTTTACGAACGGTGGCGACACCCGATTTTTCAAAAGCTTGGTTAAGTAATTCGGGATCTAAGATGCCAGATAAGTTATCAAGCGTTGTAAATTCATCAGCAGATGAGAAGGTGGTTGAAAGAGCTGTTTGAATATCCATAAAAAAACCGTAATTAGCGAAACTAATTACGGATTATTCACGATCATTTAGATCGGTCAACCGATCAATTAACCTTAACTGATCGGCATTACGGTATTTACCGCGTTTTTTTAATTAAGCTTTTTTAAATACTTATATTTTCTTATCTTACATTCTTGCTTCAATCATTAATCGTTTCATGTCACGTACGGCTTTTTCAAGCCCATCTATAGCTGCACGAGCAATAATAGCGTGACCAATATTTAGCTCATAAATCTCAGGCATTGCAGCGATTGGTTTCACGTTATGATAATGAAGACCATGGCCAGCGTTAACAATCAAACCTAAGCTTGCTGCGTATTTTACACCTTCACGAATGTGCTCTAACTCTTTGTGTAAATCAGTATCATTTGTTGCATCAGCGTACGCCCCTGTGTGTATTTCTACATAAGGAGCACCACATTCTTTGGCTGCATCTAACTGTGCTTTATCTGCATCAATAAATAGCGATACTTTAATACCCGCTTCGGTAAGCGTTTTTGTTGCTGCTTTAATTTTATCTATATTACCGGCTACGTCTAAGCCACCTTCGGTTGTTAATTCTTCGCGCTTTTCAGGTACTAAACACACGTACTCAGGTTTTACTTCAAGCGCGATTTTTATCATTTCATCGGTAACAGCGGTTTCAAGATTCATACGAGTTTGAATGGTTTTAGCCATTACATAAACGTCGCGATCTTGAATATGGCGTCTGTCTTCACGTAAGTGAATCGTAATACCGTCTGCGCCTGCATGCTCTGCTACACTGGCTGCATGAGCGGGATCTGGATAGCTTGTTCCACGCGCTTGGCGAAGTGTTGCAATATGATCTACGTTTACACCCAAAAGAATATCTTTCATTTTCTTACCTGTAAAATTACGTTTATTGAGAGGCCATAAATAGCTCGCGGCTTTTTAATGGTTTACTACCTAATAAGGGTTTTAATAAATAGCGACTTAATTGCTTTGCCATATATAGCACATCATTTTGGCTAAAGTCATGATTTGCTATGGCGTTGAGTTGTTTGCCACTAAATCCAGAACGTGTATCTTCTTGTACTAAAAAACCAAGTTCGGGGAAATAACTATACGTCTGCTTTTCATCTATTGGTTCACCACTGGCGTCAAAACTAAAATCCACGCCATAACCGAGTAATTCCAATAGTTGAAACTCGTATGAGCGAAGCACCTCTTGTAAATTAGCCCCGCTGTTTAGGTTTGATAGATGAGTTTTATATAGCTCAAATACTTGTTCAATTGGCTCGTTAACAGGAACGATACGATTTGTAAGCTCATTTAAATAAAAACCACAATAAAGCTCATCACCTTTTAAAAAGTGCGAGTTCCCATGCAGTTCAAACTTATTGATATATTTTAAATCGTACTTGCCACTGTAATTAACAAGCAGTGCCTGAAACGGCTGAAGTTGTGCTTTATGTTTAGTGGCCTGGCGACCACTAATTCGGGCCAGCATTCTTAACTGACCAACGCCTTCTACAAGCATATCTAACATTACTTGGGAGTCACTATAAGGACGCCGATGTAATAAATACGCGGTGTAGAAGTCGCTATCCATTCACTAAGCTACTGCTTGGTTTAGTCTTCACTGTAACCTAAGCTTCTTAGTGCACGTTCATCGTCAGCCCAACCCGACTTAACTTTAACCCAAAGCTCTAAGAATACTTTGTTATCAAGCATTTCTTCTATGTCTTTACGGGCTTCACGACCAATGGTTTTTAGCTTTTCGCCTTTATTACCAATAACCATGCGTTTTTGTGTTTCGCGCTCAACAAGAATTAACCCGTTGATATGCCAAATACCGTTGTCTTGCCATTTAAACTGCTCAATTTCAACAGTTACAGAATACGGCAATTCTTCGCCCATAAAACGCATTAGTTTTTCACGAATTACTTCAGCTGCCATAAAGCGCATTGAACGGTCAGTTACATAATCTTCCGGAAAGTAAAATTCGCAAGGAGGTAAGCGTTTAGTTACTTCTGCTTTGATTAAATCAACATTTTTACCTTGCGTTGCCGATACAGGCATAATTCCAACAAAATCAAACTTGTCACTTAACCACTTCATATGAGGCAACACAAGGTCACGGTCTTTAACTTGGTCTATTTTATTAATAACCAATAATACCGGCTTACCACTTTGCGATACTTTATTAAGTACCATGTCGTCATCGGCATTCCAATGAGTGCCCTCAACTACAAAAATAATAAGCTCTACATCGCCGATAGAACTAGACGCGGCACGGTTCATTAAACGGTTAATCGCACGTTTTTCTTCAACGTGTAGACCTGGTGTATCTATGTATACCGCTTGGTGTTTACCTTCGGTATGAATACCCATAATACGATGACGCGTGGTTTGTGGTTTACGTGAGGTAATACTCACTTTTTGCTCAATAATTTCATTAAGCAAAGTCGACTTACCTACGTTTGGGCGCCCTACAATAGCAACCATTCCACAAAACGTATCTACATCACCTTCATGAGGCTGTATTAGGGTATCAAGGTTCATTTTTAAGTATCTTCAATGCTTTTTCAGCAGCTTTTTGTTCGGCTTTACGGCGCGAGCTACCTACAGAAATTATGCTATCCATTCCATCAACAATACATTCGACCGTGAATGTTTGATTGTGTGCTTGGCCTTTGGTATCAACCACAGTGTAACCCGGTAAAGATAATTTACGGGCTTGCAAATACTCTTGCAGCAGGGTCTTCGGATCTTTTTGGTTAAGCCCTGGTGAAATAGCATCTAATCGTGATTCGTACCATGACAATATAAGATCGCCACAGCTATCAATACCTGAATCTAAAAATGCAGCGCCAATAATAGCCTCTACTGCATCAGCAAGCGTTGACTCACGACGGAATCCGCCACTTTTAAGCTCGCCCGGCCCTAAGCGTAAATAATCACCTAGGCCAAATTCAAGACCAAACTCGGCAAGTGTTTGACCACGCACAAGCGTTGAGCGCATGCGGCTTAAATCGCCTTCACGCGCTTTAGGAAATTTGGCATAAAGTGCATTGGCAATCACAAAGCTTAAAATAGAGTCGCCTAAAAATTCTAGTCGCTCATTATGCTGGCCTTTGTGGCTGCGGTGCGTCATTGCTTGCTCAAGTAAACCTTGATCGGCAAATTCATAGCCAATTTTTTTATATAATTCTGTTACATTTTTTTTCATCGTTACTGAATATTACCTAGGCGCTCAAAGCGAACACCAGTTGGAACCCATCCTGGTAAAATATCATCAGGGCCATTCTCAAATTCAAAACTCATCCATATAAAGACAGCTTTACCCACCAAGTTTTCTTTTGGTACAAAGCCCCAAAAGCGACCATCTTGGCTGTTGTCGCGGTTATCACCCATCATAAAATAATGATCAGCAGGAACAGTCCATTCATCAGAAGGCGTGCCCGGTTGCTGGTAGTAACGCCCTTTTCTCTCAGGCGCTTGTGGGTTGATTAATATATCATGCGTAACTGTTGTTAAATTTTCATTTACACGAGCTAGAGGCATTGGGCCTTGTTTAAATTCGTTATCATTAATTAGTTTAAAATCAATTTTATTGAATTCATTACATAAAAGCTCACCCTGCTGGGTTTCGCCTTCTTTACAATTTGGCTGAATATATAAACGTTTATCGCGATAAACAATTTTATCGCCAGGTAAACCAATTGTACGTTTAATATAGTCAACATTTTCATCTAAAGGGTATTTAAAAACAACAATATCACCACGCACAGGCTGCCCAATATCAACTAATTGAGTACGCCAAACAGGGTCTTTTATTCCATATGAATACTTTTGTACTAAAATAAAATCACCTACTAATAATGTAGGCATCATTGAACCGGATGGAATTTGAAACGGTTCAAAGATAAATGATCTAAAAATAGTAATTGCTGCAATCATCGGGAAAATCGACTTTGCTGTTTCTGTTAGTACTGGTTCTGGTGCAATTAATGCCGCAGTTTCTTCATCTAACGGAGCTCCAGCAGACGTTTGCGCTATCGCTAAGCGCTCCTGCCTTTTTGGGGCGTACATTAAGTGATCTATTAACCATATTAAGCCTGAGCCTAAAGTTAATAACACCAATAAAACTGAAAAATAACCAGCCATTTATAATCCTTTGTTTTTATTTGCCAACTTTTAAAATAGCTAAAAACGCTTCTTGAGGCACTTCAACATTACCTACTTGCTTCATACGTTTTTTACCATCTTTTTGCTTTTTAAGTAGCTTTTTCTTACGACTCACATCACCGCCGTAACACTTAGCAATTACGTTTTTACGTAATTGTTTTACCGTAGTACGGGCAATAACATGTTGTCCGATAGCAGCTTGAATCGCTATATCAAACATTTGACGTGGGATAAGCTCTTTTAACGCATCAGCTAACTGGCGACCACGAGACTGTGCACCATCTCTGTGAACAATTATCGCAAGTGCGTCAACGCGCTCACCATTGATTAAAATATCAACACGCACCATATCTGATGTTTGAAAGTGTTTAAAGTTATAATCAAGCGACGCAAAACCACGGCTAGTTGATTTTAATTTATCAAAGAAGTCCATCACCACTTCAGCCATAGGTAGCTCGTAAGTTACAGCTACTTGCTTTCCGTGATAAGTCATTTTTGTTTGGCTACCACGTTTTTCAATACACAAAGTAATAACGTTACCTAGGTATTCTTGTGGTACCAAAATATTAGCTTCAACAATCGGCTCACGAATCTCTACAATATCGTTTACTGCAGGCAAATCAGATGGATTATCAATCTGAAATGTACCTTCTTTAGTAACTATCTCATAGATTACCGTAGGTGCTGTTGTAATTAAATCAATATCGTATTCACGCTCTAAACGCTCTTGAATGATTTCCATGTGTAGCATACCTAAAAAGCCACAGCGGAAACCAAAGCCTAGTGCAGTTGAATTCTCTGGTTCAAAGAATAACGACGCATCGTTTAAGCTTAATTTATTAAGTGCATCACGGAACGATTCATACTCATCTGATGCAATTGGGAACATACCCGCATAAACCTGAGGCTTAATTTTTTGAAAGCCCGGTAAGCGAAGTGGAGCTGCATTTTTTTGATGAGTAATAGTGTCACCTACTGGCGCACCATGTATCTCTTTAATACCAGCAATAACAAACCCTACTTCACCTGTTCTTAAAATACCGGTGTTGGTTTGCTTAGGAGTGAACACACCTACTTGGTCGGCAGTATGTATATGCTCGTTCGACATTATTTTTATTTTGTCGCCAGTGCGTAATTCACCGTGCTTAATACGCACTAGTGATACAACGCCTTGGTATGGGTCAAACCAAGAATCGATAATAAGTGCTTGTAAAGGTGCATCTTTGTCGCCTACTGGCGGCGGTACATCTTTAACAATCATTTCAAGAACTTCGGCAATACCTACACCTGTTTTAGCGCTACACTGCACTGCATCAAGGGCATCAATACCAATAATCTCTTCAATTTCTTCTGCAACACGTAAAGGATCCGCTTGCGGTAAATCGATTTTATTAAGTACTGGAATTACTTCTAATTCCATTTCAATAGCGGTGTAACAGTTAGCTAGTGTTTGTGCTTCAACGCCTTGGCCTGCATCAACAACAAGCAACGCGCCTTCACAAGCAGCTAAAGATCGTGAAACTTCATACGTAAAATCAACGTGTCCTGGAGTATCAATAAAATTAAGTTGGTAGGTTTCGCCGTCGTTCGCTTTGTAATTCAACGTTACACTTTGCGCTTTAATGGTAATACCACGTTCGCGCTCAATATCCATTGAATCCAAAACTTGTTTTTGCATTTCACGGTCGGTTAAACCGCCACAAACTTGGATCAAACGATCTGAAAGGGTCGATTTACCATGGTCAATATGGGCGATGATCGAAAAATTACGGATATGCTTCATAAACTGGATTCTATACTTCTATTTTAATGGACTAAATATGAATACCTAAGTGACTTGAAAATACTTGCTTTAGGATGCCATAAGCTAAATTTGTATATAACAAACAGTACTTACGCTTTTTAAGATGGGTTACAACCATTTTATGTATTGAATAACAATAAGTTATATTTACTTAACTTAAATAATTCAGTCAGATAAAATAATTTAAAAAACCACGATTCCCTGTATTTCCAAGTTACTTTGGTATAAAACGGCAATTTTACATTTAATTGGCGTCAATCACCATCTATTTGAGTTAAAGGGATACTAATTGGGTGAATTTTTATAACTTTTATATCGTGCTTTAGAGATTTCACGCGAGTTTTAGCTATAAAAAAGCCAGTAACGCCACCTAGAGCAGCAGCTAAAATCTGCCAGCCTTCGGAAGCTATAAACAATTGCGCCGCAACAAATGCAAAAACAAGACTCAAAAGGAGCGGTAGCATGTAAACCGCAAAAGCATGCTTAACGACATGACTATCATCTAGTGACAAAGTGACCTTTTGCCCTATTTCTACTGAGGATTCAAATTTATAAGGAAAGGTTTTTTTTGCAGTGCCAAATAATTTACTAAACACTTGTGAGCCGCAACGACCATTGCAGCCTTCACAAGCTTGTTTTTGCTGTGCTTCTAAATGAGCAATGTGGCCATCGAGGGCCACAACAGTGAGGGTTTGTTCAATCATAACAATCCTTACGGAATCGTCTATAGTGCGCGAGTAACTGACTCTGCAATCGCTTTTGCGGTCATACTCGGTACATTACCAACAACCGATACATCAAAATTACCGCCATTATGCACATATACTGTCGTTGCACCAGAAGTGAGTGCTCCACTTAAACGCTTACCTGGTAATGGGCGCTGAATAAATACAGAAACCTCAACAAAACCATCAGAGAACAAGTAATAATCAGTTAACTCGTTATTTAAATCGAGCTTATGTCTGTCTGATTTTAGCAACTCAAAGCCATCTGGTAACCAACTGATTTTCCAATTAGTGGCAGTACTATCTTCATTTATAAGTGCATTGTTTGGCAAAGGCGTTGGAAAGTTTCGATTGAGCACTTCAACTAGCATACCGGCTGGCTGCTCTGTCACACTAATATGTGTAAGCTGTAACTGCTCTAAGGCTTCTCCTTCATGGTTAACGTACGCTGCTTTTAGTAACAACGACGATTCCATATCCAACCAAATCCAGTAATTATATTTATACTCGTCTTTAGATTCAATGCGAACAAGTTGCGCTGCACGCCCTGCAATACGCCCTTTTCCGCCTAGTACAAAATCATAATGCGCACTTAAGCGATCTATATCTTTAAAAAGTACTTCAGGGATTGGACCTGCTATTGAATCTGTTTTTAGAGAATATGGTTCAGACTGAGGTTCAAAATAAGTAACTTGATTATCGATACGGACCATTTCAAGCCCAGCACCGTTAAGTAAACTTAAATGCTCAAGTTCGGTGTCACCTTGTAAAGCATGCACCCATCGGTAGGGTTCCATTGTTTTACCTTTGACAACCACAAACGAGGCGTCAAAATTACGGGTGTGAACGGCATTAGCCATTTTGAGTAATAAATCTTTGGCAGGATTTGTGTCGTTGGCAAATGCATTAAAGCTTACTACCAACGACAGAACAAAAGTGATTACTTTCATTTAATTAGTTTTTTTCCTCAGACGCTTTGGTATTAGTTTGCGCTGTTTCTAAAGAATTCGCAACTCGTGCTTGGCGTTGATGCTCAAGAACTAACGCACCAATACGCTGTTGCTGTAGTTCACGTAAACCTTGCTCAGCATTTTCAAGCGCAGGCTCAGACGAATAACTTACTGGCGAGGCCATACCTGCTAGCGGTGTGGTTTGCAGTAATGGAATTTCACTTTGCTGCTCATTGTTACTTTGAGGAAGCGTATTAACGCCCACAATAGCAAACATCGCTACACTTGCTGCAATAGCTAATTGGGCAACTGGTTTGCGCCAATTAAAAGCGACTACTTTATTACCTTGTACTGTTTCAGTGATTGCTTGAGGCTGTGTTTTTGACTGACTAAAGTCAGCATAAACAGGCTCGCTTTCTAGTGCTAATGCAACGCGATCGCTAATATCAATATGTATGTCGTTATTATTTTTTTGAGCACGCATCGCATCACCAATTAACGCATAACGGCCAAACGTAGTTACATCTTGCTCTGCAATTTTTGCATCAGTTAGATGTTGCTCGCCATCAAGTAATGCCGATAACGCTTCGTTATCTAACTTGTTAAGGTGTGCTTTTGTCATACTAAGACTCGCCTATTAATGGGTTTAATTTGTTATCTATTGCTTCACGGGCACGAAATATACGCGAACGCACAGTCCCGACTGGGCAATCCATTACCACGGCTATTTCTTCATAGCTCATCCCTTCTATTTCTCTAAGGGTGATTGCGGTTTTAAGATCTTCAGGCAAACTATCAATCGTATTAAAAATAACAGCGCGTACTTCTTCGCTTAAAAGTAGGTTTTCAGGAGATGCATTCGATCGCATTGAATCTGCACAATCATAAAACTCGGCATCTTCAGCGTCTATATCATTTGCTGGCGGCTTACGCCCCTGGGCTACTAAGTAATTTTTAGCACAATTAACGGCAATACGGTATAACCACGTGTAAAAGGCGCTGTCACCTCTAAAGTTAGGAAGTGCACGGTAAGCTTTAATAAAAGCTTCTTGTGCTACATCAGCAATATCGCCTTGGTTAGATACATAACGTGAGATCAAACCTGCAATTTTGTTTTGATACTTCTTTACTAATAGGTTGAAGGCGTTTTTATCTCCTTGCTGGACCCTTTTTACTAGCACTAAATCTAATTCCTGCTCGCTCATTCGAGCCGGTACTCCTATGTCTGATTTTTGCTTGTTATTCATATTGTCGTCATTGTTCACAAATACTCTGACCTCTTTATGAATAAAAAGTTCTGCTTAATATTATTTTTTTATAAAATAGATGATAATAACGGCGCTAAGCCTTTAAAATCACTACGTAGTAGTATGACAAATATGATACAACTACAGATATTAAAAACAAATATTGCTCTATATGAGCATTGTAACCGCAAAGTACCTCTGACATGAACCAAAATAAACATCACATTGCAGATGTCGCTATTATAGGTAGCGGCGCAGCAGGCTTATCACTTGCATTATCTCTAGCTAATTATTGTAACGTTACCGTGATCAGTAAAGGAGCGCTTACCGAAGGTTCTACTTTGTATGCCCAAGGCGGTATAGCTGCTGTATTTGATAAACAAAACGACAGCATAGAATCTCATGTTGAAGATACACTCGATGCAGGCGGCGGTTTATGCGATAGAGACGCTGTTCATTATACCGCCAGCAATGCTCACGATTGCCTACAGTGGTTAATCGACCAAGGCGTACCCTTTGATATGGAGTTTGATAGCAAAGGAAAAGAGCGTTTTCACTTAACACGTGAAGGTGGTCACAGCCATCGTCGTATATTGCATGCAGCCGATGCAACAGGCAAAGCGGTGCAAACAACACTTATCAGCCAAGTTAAAATTCATAAAAATATAACGCTTTTAGAGCAATACAACGCCATTGATTTAATCACAGATAAAAGCGCCGGAAAAACAGGCTCACACATTGAAGGCATGTATGTGTGGAACAAAAAAGCTAAAAAGGTAGAAACCATTTCAGCTAAATTTGTTGCTCTTGCAACCGGTGGTGCAAGTAAAGTGTATTTATATACATCTAATCCAGACGTATCAAGTGGTGATGGTATTGCAATGGCTTGGCGTGCAGGTTGTAAAGTTGCCAACATGGAATTTAATCAATTTCATCCAACAAGTCTTTATCATCCAGAGCTACAAAACTTTTTAATTACCGAAGCCATGCGCGGTGAAGGGGCTTATTTAAAGCGCCCTGATGGAACTCGGTTTATGAAAGACTTTGATAGCCGTGAAGAGCTTGCTCCACGCGATATAGTGGCACGCGCAATCGATTTTGAAATGAAGCGCTTAGGCGCCAATTGTGTTTATTTAGATATTAGCCACAAAGATAAAGACTTTATTATTGAGCACTTTCCTACTATTTACGCAAAATGCCTAAGTGTAGGGCTTGATATAACAAAAGAAGCAATCCCTGTTGTACCTGCTGCGCATTACACTTGTGGTGGCGTAATGACCGACTTTAACGGTAAAACAGATCTCGATAACTTGTATGCTGTTGGCGAAGTTGCTTACACAGGCTTGCATGGTGCAAACCGTATGGCAAGTAATTCACTATTAGAGTGCATTGTATTTGCCCACGCTGCAGCTAAAGATATTTTAAGTAAAATTGAACATGCACCAGAGCCGATGGCGCTTCCTCATTGGGATGAGAGCCGTGTTAGTAACTCAGATGAAGAAATTGTTATTACCCATAACTGGCATGAACTACGTTTATTTATGTGGGATTATGTAGGTATTGTACGCTCTACTAAACGCTTAGAACGAGCACTGCATAGAGTTGAGTTGCTACAGCAAGAAATACACGATTACTATGCAAACTTTAGAGTAAGTAACAACTTACTTGAGCTTCGTAATTTAGTGCAAGTATCAGAGCTAATTATTAGAAGTGCTATGGAGCGAAAAGAAAGCAGAGGCTTGCATTACACTATTGATTACCCTGAACAAAGTGAAAATCCAACGCCGACTATTTTGACTCCAAAACGCAATTAATTGCGCCGACAGTGGCACGTTTTAGACGCGCATAACTTTGCTCATTAACGCCATTGGCTGAAATTATAAGCCAATGGTTGTTACTAAAACCTTTAATATGAAGCCATATATTATTACCATAAAATCGGCTTTTGTTACTTATTTCACCCTGAATTTTTAAGCTCTCGCCCTCAAATCTAAATAACTTTGGTTCTAATATTATAATTCCCTCATTTGGGTGAATTGCTAATACTTTGCGCCACATTATCAAGCCAGCTAGTGCATTTATTATTAAACAAAAAAGCATAGCTAATAGTGAATCTAAAAATAAACATAATATAAAACTGAGCATACAAAAAAAGACCACAATTGGTTTGTGGTCAGCTTTATTATTTGTAACCGTAAACCTATACACGAACTCGGTCTAAGATCAGCGAAACCATACCGTTTAACTGCTCGTCTTTACATTCTTCATGACCCATAAACCATGCAAATAAGTCAGGGTCTTCTTCTGTTAGCAAACGCTGAAAGATAGCCTGTTGCTCTGCGCTCAAAGAGTCGTATGCTTCTTCTACAAACGGCATAAACAAAACATCTAGCTCTAACATGCCACGACGACAAGCCCAACGAATACGTGCTTTACTATGAATTTCAACCATTTTAAACCTCATACTTAATTGACTCGAGTTTAACAAACACAAGCCTATTTAGCAGCTATTAATCTCTCATTAAATAATAAACCCGCACCAATAAGCGCTTGTCTGTACCATACGTAACAACTGCGTTATTATGTCACTTCATTTATATTGCAAAGAAGGTTTTTATGTCGAGCGTTTATTCATGTCCGTTATCTCATCAACTTATTAGCCTCTGCGGTGCTGATAAATTATCTTATTTGCACGGACAAATCACTCAAGATCTAAATAAATTAACCAGCAGTAATTATTTGTGGGCTGGCCATTGCAGCGCCAAAGGTAAACTTTGGGGTGTATTTAAATTATTTTCTTACCAAGATAGTTACTACCTTGCGGGTAGCCAAGCTGAAGTTGAAAAATCATTAGCTGAACTTAAAAAATACGCTGTATTTGCAAAAGTTGATATTACTGAATGCTCAAAGCGTTTAATTGGTTTAATTGGTGATGATTTATCGGATGTGCTGGCACAACTTGATATTAGCTTTGAAGGCGATGCAAGCGCGTGTGATTTTACGAATGGTAAAGCGCTAAAATTAGCTGATAACCGTGTTTTAATAATGGTTGATAACCAATTTAGCATGCCTGATAACGTATCCACACTTGATAACGAAGCCCCTTGGCAACAAGCAGCGATGCTTGCCGGTGAGCCTCAGCTAAGTGCAGATGCAATTGGCGAGTACGTTCCTCAAATGGTAAACCTACATGCTATTGGCGGTATAAGTTTCAAAAAAGGGTGTTATACCGGTCAAGAAACAGTAGCCCGTATGAAGTACCTTGGTAAAAATAAACGTGCAATGTATATCGTTTCAGGGCAAAGCGAAGGGATTCTTTCAGAGCCTGATTTAGAAACCCAATTAGGCGAAAATTGGCGCCGTGCAGGTAAACTTATTGCACAAAGCTTTGATGAGCAAACAAATAAATTAACAGGCCTCGTTGTGTTGCCAAACGATACTGATGTAACTCAGGTACTTCGTGCAAAACACACACCTCAGGTGGAGCTAAGCATTCTGCCTCTACCCTACTCTCTTGAAGATGAATAAATAGGAATGACTATGATCGTTGCGGCAAACAAAGTGGTAAAAATGCATTATTCAGTAATGGATAATGATGGCAATAGCATTGATAACTCGTTCGGTGGTGAGCCACTACACTTTATCATTGGCACAGGCTATTTAATTTCAGGCCTAGAAAATGCTTTGCTGGGCAAGCAACCAGGCGACACGCTTAGCGTAAAGGTTGAACCTGAAGAAGGTTACGGCGAGCGCCACGAAAACCTAATGCAAGCAGTACCTAAATCAATGTTTGAAGGTATGGAAATTGAAGTTGGCATGCAATTTCGTGCATCAACAGATGATGGTGACCAATCAGTAATGATCATCGATATCCAAGATGAAGAAGTGATTGTAGATGGTAATAACCCACTTGCAGGTATAACACTTAACTTTGATGTAGAAATACTAGAAGTACGTGATGCGACAGAAGATGAATTAACTCACGGCCACGTACATGGCGAAGGTGGGTGTGGTCACGACCACTAATGTACTGCTAAACAAATAAAAAAGCGCCTTAGGCGCTAACACCGATCAGTTAAGGTATTTTTGATCGGTTGACCGATCTTTTGGTTGCTTCACAATACCCTTATCATCTTTTGATTATGAGGGTATTTTTATGCTTAGTCATTGGTTACTTGATACAGATATATTCGCCACTCCTGACTCTTTATCTACATTTCAGAAACATATCCCTCTTGAGTGGATTTCTAATGTGCTCGAGCAGACCGATAAAGCAAGTATTCGCAAACGTAAGTTACCTGCTGAGCTTG